>NZ_JACBWZ010000147.1 GCF_013870595.1 Streptomyces sp. WELS2
CGGCCAGCGCCAGGCCGGCGGTGGCGGCGCCCGCGGTGTACTGCCAGGTACGGACGGTGCGCGGACGGGGGAGACGGGGGAGGTGCGCAGGGCCGGTCCGCACGGCCCGGGGCAGCCGCGCGAGGTGCGGCCTCACGGCCGTCACGGCGCGCGCGAGACACGGTCGGACGGCGTTCGCGAGCCGCGCCACCCGCGGTCCCGCGACTCGCCAAGGCCCCAGCTCTGGCACTACCACCAGCCCCTTTCGCGATCACACACCTGCGTGAGGGACACTTAACCACCAGAACTATGTGCTGATCATGGAGGAGCCACCGGTGGAGTTCGACGTCACGATCGAGATCCCGAAGGGTTCGCGGAACAAGTACGAGGTGGACCACGAGACCGGCCGGATCCGCCTGGACCGTCGTCTCTTCACCTCGACCGCCTACCCGACCGACTACGGCTTCGTCGAGAACACCCTCGGCGAGGACGGCGACCCGCTGGACGCGCTGGTCATCCTGGACGAGCCGACCTTCCCGGGCTGCCTGATCCGCTGCCGTGCGATCGGCATGTTCCGGATGACGGACGAGGCGGGCGGCGACGACAAGCTGCTGTGCGTCCCGGCCACCGACCCGCGTGTGGAGCACCTGCGTGACATCCACCACGTGTCGGAGTTCGACCGCCTGGAGATCCAGCACTTCTTCGAGGTGTACAAGGACCTGGAGCCCGGCAAGTCGGTCGAGGGCGCCAACTGGGTGGGCCGGACGGACGCCGAGGCGGAGATCGAGCGGTCGTACAAGCGCTTCAAGGAGCAGGGCGGTCACTGACCCCCGCTGTTCGTGGACGGGCCGCACGCGCGCGTGCGGCCCGTTCGCGTGTGTGCACGCGAGCGCCCCTCCGGGGTACGTGTGCGCATACTGAGGGCGACGCAAGGTGCGGTGCAGGGAGCGGTGCGAAGTGACGGAGGCGGAGGACCGCAAGCCCCGGTCGGACGAGGCCCGGTACGACCCGGAGATCACCTCCGAGTTCGCCATCCCCCGGGGTCTCGACGTCCCGAAGGCCGGCGGTGAGAGCGAGACGACCTCCGAGTTCGCGGTGCCGGAGGGGCTGCAGACACCGCAGCCGCCCGGTGCCGAGCCGGAGGGGTCGGCGTTCACCCCGCCGCGCACCTACAGCGCGAAGGAGGCGCCGGCCGCGTTCACGCCGGCGACCGGGGTACCGCTGGTCAGCCTGATCAAGGACGCGCCCTGGCAGGACCGGATGCGCACCATGCTGCGCATGCCGGTGACCGAGCGGCCGGCCCTGGAGCCGGTGCAGCGCGAGGAGGAGGGCGGCCCGGCCGTCCCGCGCGTGCTGGACCTGACCCTGCGCATCGGCGAGCTGCTGCTGGCCGGCGGCGAGGGCGCCGAGGACGTGGAGGCCGCGATGTTCGCGGTGTGCCGGTCCTACGGCCTGGACCGGTGCGAGCCGAACGTCACCTTCACCCTGCTGTCGATCTCGCACCAGCCGTCCCTGGTGGAGGACCCGGTGACGGCGTCCAGGACGGTACGGCGGCGGGGCACCGACTACACCCGGCTGGCGGCCGTCTTCCACCTCGTGGACGACCTCAGCGACCCGGAGACCGAGGTCTCCCTGGAGGAGGCCTACCGGCGCCTGGCGGAGATCCGCCGCAACCGGCACCCGTACCCCGGCTGGGCGCTGACCCTGGCCGGCGGGCTGCTGGCCGGTGCGGCCTCCCTGCTGGTGGCGGGCCGGGGCGACCCGGTGGTGTTCCTCGCGGCGGCCGTCGGCGCGATGCTCGGCGACCGGCTGGCGTGGCTGTGCGCGGGGCGCGGGCTGCCGGAGTTCTACCAGTTCACGGTGGCCGCGATGCCGCCCGCGGCGATCGGGGTGGCGCTGACCCTGGCCCATGTCGACGTGCAGGGCTCCGCGGTGATCACCGGTGGGCTGTTCGCGCTGCTGCCGGGGCGGGCGCTGGTCGCGGGGGTGCAGGACGGCCTGACGGGCTTCTACATCACCGCCTCCGCGCGGCTGCTGGAGGTCATGTACTTCTTCGTCGGCATCGTCGCCGGGGTGCTGACCGTCCTCTACTTCGGCGTGAAGATCGGCGGCAAGCTGAATCCCGAGGCCGCGCTGCCCGTCTCGAACGAGCCGCTGGTCCAGATCGCGGCCTCGATGCTGCTGTCCCTGACCTTCGCCGTCCTGCTCCAGCAGGAACGTTCCACCGTGCTCTGGGTGACGCTGAACGGGGGCGTCGCCTGGTCGGTGTACGGCGCGATGCACTACACCGGCCGCATCTCACCGGTGGCCTCCACGGCGGTCGCGGCGGGCCTGGTGGGCCTGTTCGGGCAACTGCTGGCCCGGTACCGGTTCGCCTCCGCGCTGCCGTACACCACGGCCGCGATCGGGCCGTTGCTGCCCGGTTCCGCGACCTACTTCGGGCTGCTGTCCATAGCGCAGAACGACGTGGACAAGGGGCTGGTGTCGCTGGCCAAGGCCGTGTCGCTGGCCATGGCCATCGCCATCGGGGTCAACCTGGGGTCGGAGATCTCCCGGCTGTTCCTGCGCATCGGCTCCGCCGGGAAGCGCCGGGCGGCGAAGCGGACCAGGGGTTTCTGAGCGCCGTACGGCCCGGGGCGCAGGGGGCTACTGACGGCGCTGGTCGTACGGGTAGCCGTTCTCGTCGTACCGCTGCTGGTCGTAGCCCTGGTGCTGGTCCCAGTTCTGCTGCTGCGGGTACTGCTGCGGGTCGTACGGCTGCTGGTACTGCTGCTGCCCGTCGTAGTACTGGTCGTAGCCCTGCTGCTGCCCGTTCCAGTCCTGCTGCCGCGGCTGCTGGTACCCGGGCTGCTCGTACCGCCGCTCCTCGTAGTGCGGCTGCTCCGGCTGGACGCGCCGCAGCCGGGTCGTGGCGTCGTCCATGACCGGGGGCTGCGGCCGGTACGCCTGCTGGGGCTGCTCGTAGGCCGGCTGCTGCGCCGGCACCGGCTGGGGCTGCGGCCGGGCCTGGTCCGCCTTCTTCCCCTTGCCGCGGGCGCGCAGGTACTCGATCACGATCGGGATCACCGACACGAGGACGATCAGGATGAAGATCGCCTCGATGTTCTTCTTGACGAACTCGATGTTGCCGAGCCACGAGCCGAGCAGGGTGACGCCGGCCCCCCACAGGACGCCACCGATGACGTTGCAGAGCAGGAACGAGCGGTACCGCATGCCGCTGACGCCCGCGATGATCGGCGTGAACGTGCGCACGATGGGCACGAAACGGGCCAGGATCAGGGACTTCGGGCCGTACTTCTCGAAGAACTCGTGCGCCTTGGTGACGTTCTCCTGCTTGAAAAGACGCGAGTCCGGGCGGTTGAACAGGGACGGGCCGACCTTCTTGCCGAACATGTAGCCCGCCTGGTCGCCCAGGATCGCGGCGAGGCAGATCAGGCCGATCGCGCCCCACAACGGGAAGTCCAGCTGGTTCGAGGTGATCAGCAGACCGCAGGTGAACAGCAGCGAGTCACCCGGCAGGAAGAACCCGATGAGCAGGCCGGACTCGGCGAAGACGATGAGCAGCAGGCCCCAGATGCTGTAGGTGTCGAGCAGATAGTTGGGATCGAGCCAGCTCGGGCCTAGGGCGAGTGTCATCACGGGTCCGGGCTCCTGAGGGGGTGAGGGCGGCTACGGCGTCCAGGTGCGGCCGCACAAAGCTATCAACGCGACGTGACCGCCCCAGGTTCCACCGGTGGCTCCAGGATGCCCTGTGCGAGGCCCCTGAGAAAGCTGTGACTCCAGGGGACTCGCGGGGGGTTCGGGCCCGGGAGCGAACCCCGTGCGCTCCCGGGGCCGGACGTTCAGGACGCGGTGTGCCGGGCCGTGTTCGCCACGATCGCGTCCCGCATATAACGGGCCAGACCGGGGCGGACGGCCTCGTAGGTGGCGGTGAACCGCTCGTCGGTGACGTACATCTCGCCGAGGCACGCGTGCAGCTCGTGCCCGCAGTCGTAGTACGCGCCCGTGATGAACCGGCGGTGCTCCTCGGCGACCTCCATGGCCGCCTCCGAGTCCGCGGGCACGCCCTCGGCGAGCAGCCCGGCCATCCGGCCGTGGACCGCGTCCTGCTCGGCGTTGATCCGCTTCCAGTCCTCCTTGGTGTAGCCGGCGGTCCGCAGCCGCGACTGCCGGTAGGCCTCGGTGTGGCCCCAGCGCCGCTCCACCTCGTCCGCGTGCTCGTCCGGGTCGAAGTCGCCGAAGACCTCGAACTTCTCCTCAGGGGTCAGGTTGACGCCCATCTTGCGTGCCTCCATGGCGTGCTCCACGGCCGCGGCCATCTTCCGGAGCTTCTCGATCCGGGCGGTCAGCAGCTCGTGCCGGCGGCGCAGGTGCGCGCGCGGGTCCGCGCCCGGGTCGTCGAGCAGGGCCGCGACCTCGTCGAGCGGGAAGCCGAGCTCCCGGTAGAACAGGATCTGCTGGAGCCGGTCGAGATCGGCGTCGGTGTAGCGCCGGTGCCCGGCGTGCGTGCGCCCGCCGGGCACGAGCAGCCCGATCCCGTCGTAGTGGTGCAGGGTGCGCACCGTGATCCCGGCGAATCCGGCGACCTGTCCCACGGAGTAGACCCGGTCCGGTGACCGGTCCTGTCCCACGGGCTGGCTCACTTCTTCCGCTCCTTCGGTCGGTACGCCGTCCACCCTGCGGCCTCACGTCGCGTGAGGTGCAAGTCCGTCGCGGGCGGCCACGGGGCCGGGTCCGCTCAGCGGTCGTCCTCCGGGTGCCGCTCCCCCGTCGCGTACGGGTTCTCCTGCCCCTCGGCGAGGACGCCGACGAACGGCTCGCCCTCCCCCGCGAACGTGTACGCGCCCGCCTCCAGGCGGCCGATCAGGCCCTGGGTCCAGGCCGCGTCGGAGTCGGCCGTGTGGATCCACAGGCGCATGATCTCGCCGATGTGCCCGAGCTGCTGCGGGCCGCCCTCGGGCAGGTACTCCCCGGTGACGGAGTCCCGCCACCGCCCGATCCGGCGGATCCGCTCCCGCAGCAGCTCCAGCGCCTCGGCGCGGGGCAGCTCGACCAGGAAGCCGATGGCCGCCGACCGGACGTCGGGCTTCTGGTCGTAGGCGACCAGCGACTCGCGCAGCAGCCGGAAGAACTCCTCCTCGCCGCGGCCGGTGATCTCGTACTCGGTGCGCGGCGGCCCGCCGGCCGAGGACGGCGCGGTCTCGTGCGCGTGCAGCAGCCCCTGGCGGGCCAGCTGCTTCAGGGCGTGGTAGACCGAGCCGGGCTTGGCGTTGGACCACTCGTGCGCGCCCCAGTACTCCAGGTCGTTGCGCACCTGGTAACCGTGGGTCCGGCCGTGCTGACGGACCGCGCCCAGCACGAGGAGACGGATCGCTGACATGGGGACCAGGTTAGGACCCGCGATCAGGCCGGGAAGCCGCCCTGTTCCCGGGCCACCAGCTCGAACGCGGTCATTCCGTCCAGCGACTCGCGGATGATGTCGGCGTGGCCGGCGTGCCGGGCCGTCTCGCGGATCAGGTGCAGGCACAGCCAGCGCAGCGAGACACGGCCCTCGGGCGGGAACCACGGGTCGGGCGGCAGCGGGAAGGTGTCGTCCAGGCTGGGCGCGGAACGGATCAGCTCCTCCGTCGCGGCGGCCACCCGCTCCCAGTACGCCAGCTGCGCGGCGACCGTCTCGGCCTCCGTCAGCCGGAACGTCTCGTGCCAGTCGGAGGCGTCGCGCTCCACGGCGGGCGGCTCCTGCCGCGCCCGGGCCACCCAGCCCTGCTCCACCTCGACGACGTGCTTGAGCAGGCCGCCCAGGGACAGCTCGCTCGCGCTCGGACGGGTGCGGGCCTGCTCCTCGGTCAGTCCGAGCAGCGCCCTGCGGATCCCGCCGCGCTGTTCCTCGATGAACGCGAGCAGCGCTCCGCGCTCGTCGCCCTTGTCCTCCGCCGGCACGTGCGTGACCATGGCCCGCCGCCTCTCGTCTGGCCGTCCGCCGGGGCGGCTGCCCCGACGGGAAAGACGCTAGGGGCCATTGCGGTCAGATCCTGACCGCAATGGCTCCGGGCGGGAAAGGTGACGCGGCTAGAACGGGAATCCGCTGCGTCCGTGCTGGATCGAGATCCACTTGACGGTGGTGAACGCCTCCAGCGTGGTCTCGCCGTTGAGGCGGCCGACGCCGGAGTGCTTCTCCCCGCCGAAGGGCACGATCGGCTCGTCGTGGACGGTGCCGTCGTTCACGTGGAACATGCCGGTGTCGATCCGCTTGGCGAAGGCCACACCGCGCTCGATGTTCCCGGTGTGGACGGCGCCGCTCAGGCCGTACGGGGTGCTGTTGACGATCCGCACCGCGTCCTCCTCGCCGTCGAACGGGATGAGGAAGACGACCGGGCCGAAGACCTCCTGCCGGAGCAGCGGGGACTCGGCCGGGACGCCGGTCAGCACGCTCGGCTCGACCAGGTTGTTCGTCGTGCCGCCGTGCACCAGGGCGGTGGCGCCCTCGGCGAGCGCCTGCTCGACGGTGCCCGAGATCGCGGCGGCCTGCGCGGAGTTGATCACCGGGCCGATCACGGTCTGCGGGTCGCGCGG
Organism: Streptomyces sp. WELS2; assembly: GCF_013870595.1. Taxonomy (GTDB): domain Bacteria; phylum Actinomycetota; class Actinomycetes; order Streptomycetales; family Streptomycetaceae; genus Streptomyces. The sequence continues at coordinate 6,553 of NZ_JACBWZ010000147.1, forward strand.
GTCGCCGACCTTCAGGCTCCTGACCTTGGCGACGAACTTCTCGGTGAACTCCTCGCGGACGGAGCGGTCCACCAGGACCCGGTTGGCGGCCATGCAGACCTGGCCCTGGTGCACGAACCGGCTGAAGACCGCCGCGTCCACCGCGTAGTCGATGTCGGCGTCGTCCAGCACCACCAGCGCGCTGTTGCCGCCGAGTTCGAGGACCGAGCGCTTGAAGTGCTTGGCGCAGACGGTGGCCACGTGCCGGCCGACCTTGTCGGAGCCGGTGAAGGAGATCACCTTCGGGACGGGGTGCTCGATGAACGCGTCACCGATCTCGGCGATGTCGGTCACCAGGACGTTCAGCAGGCCACCGGGCAGCCCGGCGTCCTCGAAGATCTTCGCGATCAGGGTGCCGCCGGCGATCGGGGTGTTCTGGTGCGGCTTGAGCACCACGCCGTTGCCGAGCGCGAGGGCCGGGGCGACCGACTTCAGCGACAGCAGGAACGGGAAGTTGAACGGGCTGATCACACCGACGACGCCGACCGGCACCCGGTAGACGCGGTTCTCCTTGCCGTCGCCCGGGGAGGGCAGGATCCGGCCCTCGGGGCGCAGCGCGAGGTGGACCGACTCGCGCAGGAACTCCTTGGCGAGGTGGAGTTCGAAGGCGGCTTTCACACGGGTGCCGCCCAGCTCCGCGATGATCAGGTCCGCTATCTCCTGCTCGCGGTCCTCCACCAGCCGCAGCGCGCGCTCGAACACGGCCCGCCGGGTGTAGGGGTTGGTCTCCGCCCACTCCTTCTGCGCGCGGGCGGCGGCCCGGTAGGCCAGGTCCACCTCCTCGACGGTGGCCACGGTGATCGAGGCCAGCTTCTCGTCGTTGTAGGGGTTGAAGTCGATGACGTCCCAGGAGCCCGTGCCCGGGCGCCACTCGCCGTCGATGTACTGCCGGGCCAGGTCGCTGAAGTAGGACGCCATGTGATCCCTCAATCGCTAGCGGACACCAGTTCCACGCCGTGTCTGACAGGACGTCATCGTACTGGTGAGTACCGCGAGTTGAGGGACTTCCCGGGTCAGGAGAGTTGCAGCAGGCCGCGCAGCAGATCCCGGCTCTCGTCCGGGCCGGGGCTGTCCTGCTGGAGCTCCTTCAGGGCCTGCTCGTACTGGGCGACGTCCTCGCGCTTGTCCAGGTAGAGGGCGCTGGTCAGCTGCTCCAGGTAGACCACGTCGGACAGGTCGGACTCGGGGAAGCTGAGGATGGTGAAGGCGCCGCTCTCGCCGGAGTGCCCGCCGAAGCTGAACGGCATGATCTGGAGCCGCACGTTGGGCCGACCGGAGATGTCGATCAGGTGCTGGAGCTGGCCGCGCATCACGTCCCGGTCGCCGTAGGGGCGGCGCAGGGCGGCCTCGTCCAGGACGATGTGCAGCTCCGGGGCGTTGTCGGAGAGCAGGTGCCGCTGCCGCTCCAGGCGCAGGGCGACCCGGCGCTCGATGTCGGCGGCGCTCGCGCCCTTCATGCCCCGCCGGACCACCTCGCGGGCGTACTCCTCGGTCTGGAGCAGGCCGTGCACGAACTGCACCTCGTAGACCCGGATCAGCGAGGCGGCGCCCTCCAGGCCCACATAGGTGGGGAACCAGCTGGGCAGGACGTCGGTGTAACTGTGCCACCAGCCCGCCACGTTGGCCTCCCGGGCGAGGGACAGCAGCGACTCGCGCTCGGCTTCGTCGGTGATGCCGTAGAGGGTCAGCAGGTCCTCGACGTCTCTGGTCTTGAAGCTCACCCGGCCCAGCTCCATCCGGCTGATCTTCGACTCGGAGGCGCGGATCGAGTACCCCGCCGCCTCGCGCGTGATCCCCCGCGCTTCCCGCAGTCGCCTGAGTTGCGAGCCGAGCAGCATCCGCCGCACCACCGATCCGGGCTCTCCCGCGCTCACTTTCGCCAGCCTCCCCAACCGTCTCTCAGGGGCCGAAGTCTGCCACTAAAACACTCCGAGCAGTACTCGCCCGGTTACGGAAACGGAAAGAGCTCGGCCGCTTCCACCTTGCCCGGCCCGGGCCAGAGGTCCGGACCTCTGGCGGCTTCCTGGGCGAAGCAGGCGGAAAAAATGGCCAAGAAGCGGTACGGGCTGTGCCATTTCGGCCGCGTGCACGTGCATCTGCCCTTGCATCTGCTCTGCGCATCCGAAACCATGGGTGCCGCGCCACCGCTGCATCGCAACGACCGCGAATTCCCGGGAGTGCCTCGCATGGGGACGAATGGATCGACCATGCTCAAGCCGTTACGGCAGGGCCTTCCGCCGCTGGATCCCGCGGCCGTGTCCGATGCCGCCTCCTGCGCCTTCCCCGCCCGTTACGAGGCGGTGCGCGAGGCCCGGCGCTTCACCCGCGACACCCTGGGCCGGTGGGACGTCGGCGACCGCTTCGACGACGTGTGCCTCGTCGTCTCCGAACTCGTCACCAACGCCCTGCGGCACGCGGTGCCGGCGGACCCCTGTCCCACCGACGGGCTCCCCTCGGTGCGGCTGCACCTGATGCGCTGGAGCGAGCGGCTGGTGTGCGCGGTGCGCGACCCGAGCCACGAGACGCCGGCGCCCAGGGACGCGGACGACTTCTCGGCCGAGTCGGGCCGCGGCCTCTTCCTCGTCGACTCCTTCGCCGACAGCTGGGGCTGGCACCCGCTCGCGGGCACCCTCCAGGGCAAGGTGGTCTGGGCGCTGTTCCGGATGCACCCGGCGGGCTGATCCCCTACGGCGCGGGCGCACGCCCGGTTTCTACGCGCGTACACCCGGTGTTCACCGCCGCGTATGCGCGCTGTCGCCGCGTGGACGCGCGTACCGGTCGTCACACGGGCGGGCGTGCGGGCGTACGGAACGAAACGGCTGTCAGCTCGCGATCAGGTGGTCGAACTCGCCGTCCTTGACCCCGAGGAGCATGGCCTCGATCTCCGCGCGGGTGTAGACGAGCGCCGGCCCGTCCGGGAAGCGCGAGTTGCGCACGGCGACATCGCCGCCCGGCAGCCGCGCGAACTCCACACAGGAACCCTGCGAGTTGCTGTGCCTGCTCTTCTGCCAGGCCACTCCGTCCAGCTGCGTGGCAGCCATGCCGTTGTACACGTCGTACCCCCCGTACACGCCGTCAACGTCGCGGTCCACAGGTCGCTCCCCGGTGGTGCACTGGCTGGTGTGGCCATAGATGCAGTGGTCAACTGACCCGGATCATAGCTCTGTTCACGTGCGGATGCATGAGCAGATGCACGTGCACGAGCGGTGTTCCTGCGATTACACCTTTGACGTGTGCTTTACCAGGGCCGCTCCGGCGTCTGCCCCGGAGCAGGCAGGACATGCCTCGCCCCGTACCGGAAGAGACGCGTACCGCACCGCTCATGTTCCCCTGTCCGGCAACCGATCGGCCCGGCGCACTGGCCGGAACGGCGTCCGTCCACCGGAGGGGCGGCCTCCGGTGGGTGGCGTAGACCAGCCGGTCCGCCACTACGGCGGCGGGACGCGCGCGGCGGCGACACGTGACGGAGATCATCCGGTACCGGCCGGCGGAGCACTCCGGGGCGGACCGCAACCGGCACCGGCGAGCAAGGCGGGAGGCGGGCGCCGCCCTACGGGGGAGCGCGGGGCGGCGCCCGCCCTTGCGGGGAAGGGGCTCAGCGGCCGGCGTACGGCAGCAGTGCCATCTCGCGGGCGTTCTTGACGGCCCGCGCGAGCAGCCGCTGCTGTCGCACGCCGACCCGGGTGACGCGGCGGCTGCGGATCTTGCCGCGGTCGGAGAGGAACTTCCGCAGCAGGTCGGTGTCCTTGTAGTCGATGTAGGTGATCCCGGCCTCGTCCAGGGGGTTGGGGCGGTCGCGGACGAAGGAGCGGTCGCTCTTGCGGGGCATCAGACCTCCAGCAGGGTGTCGAAGGCGGGCGGGAGCCGGCGCCAGGAGTCCCGCCCGGCGGCGTACTCGGCGTCGGTGAGCAGGCAGGACTCCAGCAGCCGGGTCAGTCCCTCGCGGTCGAGGCCGGGCGAGGTGAACACCAGGTGGTTGCAGCGGTCGCCGTGCTCGGGGTGCCAGTCCAGCGCGGCGGCGGCGCGGCGCACCGGCGGGACCAGCTCCCAGCCCGCGTCCGGCAGCGCGGCGAGCCAGGGCCCCGCGCTCTCCACGCACAGCGCCCCGCCCGCCGCGTCCCAGTGCAGCAGCGCGTCCGGCTTGTCGGCGAGCCAGAACCGGCCCCGGCTGCGGGCGGCGGCGCAGGTCAGGTCCTCCAGCGCCGCGTACAGCCGCTGCGGGTGGAAGGGCCGACGGCGGCGCCAGACCAGGGTGGAGACACCG
>NZ_JACBWZ010000148.1 GCF_013870595.1 Streptomyces sp. WELS2
CAGCCAGGTCATCGGGTCGTCCAGCGCGCCGTACATCAACTCGCTGAAGGGCGCCCGCCCCGACCGGCTCGGGCACGCCGGCCGCCGGGGCGATACCCGACGCCTACCTGGGCACCTGGCGGACCGCCATCACCAGCGAGAGCGGCACGGGCACCCGCGAGCTGACCATCCGGCAGGGCAAGGTGGGGGACACCGTGCTGACCCTGGTCGCGGACGGGCCGGCCGAGGGCGGCGGGAGGTACCACTGCGTCTTCGAGGCCGAGCTGACCGGAGCACCCGGCGGAGCGGGGCCGCTCGAGATCGGGCCGTCCACCGTCACCACCGGGGAACCGGCCTCCTCCTGCACCCCGGGCGAGGCCACGGAGATCACCCTGCTCCCGGACGGCAGGCTGGAGCGGGCCAAGGCGAGCGGCGGGGAGAGCCTGACGTACAGCAAGCGGTGAGACGGCCCCGGCGGCCGTCAGCGGGGTTCCGGGGGGCGCTGTCTCGGCATGTTCGGGCGGCTGCCGTTCGCCGGGGGCAGCGGGAAACGCGATCCGCCCGCGGTGCCCGCCTCCTGCCGTGGCACCGTGGCCGACGCCGTCTGGATGCCCAGCGGGGCCGGGCCCGTGCGGAACTGCACCATCCAGTCGGTGGTCTCGGTGCGCACCAGCTCCGCGATGTCCTCGCAGAAGCGCCGCAGCACCGCCAGGCACCGTTCGGCCGCCTCGCTCGCCGTGCCCTCGGCGGGGCCCAGCACCTCCCGCACGCTCTCCGACGCCCAGTCGAACTGCAGGGTCTGGAGCCGCCGCTGCACCGCCTGGGCCGTGGCCACGTCCCGCATCCAGCCGGACGTGCACCCGAAGAACCGGTCGACACCGACGCCGGCGCCCGCGAGCAGCAGTGCCAGACAGCCCCACGGCGCCACCCCGGCGGTCACCCCGGTGAGGTCCAGCAGCGGCAGCGCGGCGCCGGCCACCGCCCCGGCGGCCGCCGTGATCCGCAGCACGCGCGCCCCGCGCCGCTTCCAGAGCCGGTCGCGCAGATACCAGTCGGCCGTCTCCAGCCCCCGGCGCTCCACCCAGCGGTACAGCTCGTCCAGCCGCTCGGCGGGTTCGCCCCAGTCGCCGAGCGGGAACGTCCGCCCGGTCAGATCGCCCGGCCGCAGCCCGGCCGCACCCTCGCCCCGCCCGTCCTGAGGCGGACCCTCGGGCTGCATCTCCGGCTGACCCACCCGGCACTCCCTACTGATCACGACCGGTCGCGTTGCGTGACATTCCATGCCGACGCGCGGCCACCTTCCTACCGCCCAACGGATGACGGAGAGGGAGGTTTCCCCGTTTTTCCGCCCGGAAGAGGGCCTTGATCAGGTATAGGACAGCCGCCTTTCTCACCCGAAAGAGTGGCAGGGCAGTGACCGCGTGGACCACGTAGGCTCATTGACGACCGAGAAAAACGTCGGAGACGACGACGCGGAAGACGCGGAAGACGGCGAGGAGCTGATCGTGATCCCCGGTGGCCAGCCCAACATGCAGCAGTTGCTCCAGCAGGCCCAGAAGATGCAGCAGGACCTGGCGCGCGCGCAGGAGGAACTGGCGAACACCGAGGTCGACGGGCAGGCGGGCGGCGGCCTGGTGAAGGCCACCGTGACCGGCGCCGGCGAGCTGCGCGCGGTGGAGATCGACCCGAAGGCGGTGGACCCGGAGGACACCGAGACCCTCGCCGACCTGATCGTGGCGGCCGTCCAGGCGGCCAACCAGAACGCGCAGACGCTCCAGCAGCAGAAGCTCGGCCCGCTGGCCCAGGGGCTGGGCGGCGGCAGCGGCATCCCGGGTCTGCCGTTCTGACCTGCTCCGGGCCACCGCCTTCCGGGCGGAGGCGGGAGCCGACTACCGTACGTACTGACAGGTCTCCAGGAAGGGCAGTCCGTTGTACGAAGGCGTGGTCCAGGACCTCATCGACGAGCTGGGGCGGCTGCCCGGCGTCGGTCCCAAGAGCGCGCAGCGGATCGCCTTCCACATCCTGCAGGCGGAGCCGGCCGACGTGAAGCGGCTCGCGCACGCGCTGATGGAGGTCAAGGCGAAGGTCCGCTTCTGCGCGACCTGCGGCAACGTGGCGCAGGAGGAGCTGTGCGGCATCTGCCGCGACCCGCGCCGCGACCCCGCCGTCATCTGTGTGGTGGAGGAGCCCAAGGACGTCGTCGCGATCGAGCGCACCCGCGAGTTCCGGGGCCGCTACCACGTGCTCGGCGGCGCGATCAGCCCCATCGAGGGCGTCGGACCCGACGACCTGCGTATACGGGAACTTCTCGCGCGGTTGGCCGACGGGACGGTCACGGAGCTGATCCTGGCGACGGACCCGAATCTGGAAGGCGAGGCGACGGCCACGTACCTCGCCCGCATGATCAAGCCCATGGGCCTGAAGGTCACCCGCCTGGCCAGCGGCCTCCCGGTGGGTGGCGACCTGGAGTACGCGGACGAGGTGACCCTCGGCCGCGCCTTCGAGGGGAGACGATTGCTGGATGTCTGACGCCACGCTGCATGCCACGACGCAGGACCCGGACGACTTCGCGGTGCAGATCGCGGACCAGGTGGAGAGCTTCCTGGTGGCCGTCACCGAGGTGGCCAGGGGGGACGAGCCGGGCTCGGCGGTCCCCTTCCTCCTCCTGGAGGTCTCCCAGCTGCTCCTCGCCGGCGGCCGGCTGGGCGCCCACGAGGACTTCGTCCCCGACGAGCGCTACGAGCCCGACCCGGGCCCCGAGCCGGACGTGGACGGGCTGCGCGAGAACTTCGCCCGGCTGCTGGACCCGGTCGACGTCTACTCCGAGGTCTTCGACCCGTACGAGCCCCGCAAGGCGCCCGTGCCGGCCCGTATCTCCGACGACCTCGCCGACATCATCACCGACCTCAGGCACGGCATGGCCCACTACCGCGCGGGCCGCGCCACCGAGGCGCTGTGGTGGTGGCAGTTCTCGTACTTCTCCAACTGGGGGGCGACGGCCTCGGCGGTGCTGCGCGCCCTGCAGTCCGTCCTCATCCACGTCCGGCTGAACCAGCCCCTGGAGGAGCTGGACGGCCTGGACACCGACCAGGCCGACATCGGCGACGAGACGCTGGAGTTCGAGGCCGGCCGGGTCATGGCCGAGGAGATCGGCGCGCCGCTGGGCATCCGGCCGGCGAAGTAGCGGCCGGCCCGGCCGTCTGTGAGCCGGGGCACTTTCGGAGTGGTGCGCGGCCCGCTGGGCAGGGTCGGACCTGGGCGGACGATGTCTCACCATGCGGGAGCAGGTGGGTGGAATTCGGACGCTCGATAGACTGAGCCGACATAAACGAACCGAGCGAGGAGCGCACGTGGGCCTTGTCGTGCAGAAGTACGGAGGCTCCTCCGTAGCCGATGCCGAGGGCATCAAGCGCGTCGCCAAGCGGATCGTGGAAGCGAAGAAGAACGGCAACCAGGTTGTCGTCGTCGTTTCCGCGATGGGCGACACGACGGACGAGCTGATCGATCTCGCCGAGCAGGTGTCTCCGATGCCTGCCGGGCGGGAGTTCGACATGCTGCTGACCGCCGGAGAGCGGATCTCCATGGCCCTGCTGGCGATGGCGATCAAAAACCTGGGCCACGAGGCCCAGTCGTTCACCGGCAGCCAGGCGGGCGTGATCACCGACTCGGTCCACAACAAAGCCCGGATCATCGACGTCACGCCGGGCCGGATCCGCACCGCGCTGGACGAGGGCAACATCGCGATCGTCGCCGGGTTCCAGGGCGTCAGCCAGGACAAGAAGGACATCACCACGCTCGGGCGCGGTGGGTCCGACACGACGGCCGTGGCGCTGGCCGCCGCGCTCGACGCCGAGGTCTGCGAGATCTACACCGACGTCGACGGCGTGTTCACCGCCGACCCGCGGGTGGTGAAGAAGGCCCGGAAGATCGACTGGATCTCCTTCGAGGACATGCTGGAGCTGGCCTCGTCCGGGTCCAAGGTGCTGCTCCACCGCTGTGTGGAGTACGCCCGTCGTTACAACATCCCGATCCATGTCCGGTCCTCGTTCAGCGGACTGCAGGGCACGTGGGTCAGCAGTGAGCCGATTGGGGACAAGAAGGTGGAGCAGGCCATCATCTCCGGTGTCGCGCACGACACCTCCGAGGCCAAGATCACGGTCGTCGGTGTGCCGGACAAGCCGGGTGAGGCCGCCGCGATCTTCCGGACCATCGCCGATGCCGAGGTCAACATCGACATGGTCGTGCAGAACGTGTCCGCCGCCTCCACGGGGCTGACGGACATCTCCTTCACCCTGCCGAAGACCGAGGGCCGCAAGGCCATCGACGCGCTGGAGAAGAACCGCCCCGGCATCGGCTTCGACTCGCTGCGCTACGACGACCAGATCGGCAAGATCTCCCTGGTCGGCGCAGGTATGAAGACCAACCCGGGCGTCACCGCCGCGTTCTTCGAGGCGCTGAGCAACGCGGGTGTGAACATCGAGCTGATCTCGACCTCCGAGATCCGCATCTCGGTCGTCACGCGCGCCGACGATGTGCCCGAGGCGGTCCGCGCCGTGCACACCGCCTTCGGGCTCGACTCCGACTCCGACGAGGCAGTCGTCTACGGAGGCACCGGCCGATGAGCCGGGGTACGGCCCGATGACCGGCAGGCCGACGCTCGCGGTCGTGGGAGCGACCGGGGCCGTCGGCACGGTCATGCTCCGGATCCTGTCCGAGCGCGCGGACGTCTGGGGCGAGATCCGGCTGCTCGCCTCTCCGCGCTCGGCCGGCCGCAAGCTGACCGTGCGTGGGGCCGAGGTCGAGGTGACGGCCCTGACGGAGGACGCCTTCGACGGGGTCGACATCGCGCTGTTCGGCGTGCCCGAGGAGGTCGCCGCCGCCTGGGCGCCGGTCGCCGCCGCGCGCGGCGCGGTCGTCGTCGACACCTCCGGCGCCTTCCGGGCCGACGCGGACGTGCCGCTCGTGGTGCCCGAGGTCAACCCGCACGCGCTGCGCTCCCGCCCGCGCGGCATCGTCGCGAGCCCCGGCAGCGCCACCCTGACGATGATCGTCGCGCTGGGCGCGCTGCACGCCGAGTACGGCCTGCGCGAGCTGGTGGTGTCGTCGTACGAGGCGGCGAGCGGGGCCGGGAGGGCGGGGGCGGACACCCTGCGGACCCAGCTGGCCCTGGTGGCCGGGACCGAGCTGGGCACGCAGCCGGGGGACCTCAGGCGGGCCGTCGGGGACGCCACCGGGCCGTTCCCGGAGCCGGTCGCGCTGAACGTCGTGCCGTGGGCCGGGCCGCCGCGGGCGGACGGCTGGTCGGCGCGGGAGCTGGCGGTGCGCGAGGAGTCCCGCAAGGTCCTCGGCCTGGCCGCGCTGCCGGTCGCCGTGACCTGTGTCCAGGTGCCGGTGGTCACCACGCACTCGCTGACCGTGCACGCCCGCTTCCAGCGCGAGGTCGCCGTCGACGGCGCCCGGGAGATCCTCGCGACCGCGCCGGGCGTGGTGCTGTGCGACGACCCGGCCGCCGGCGAGTTCCCCACCCCGGCCGACGTGGTGGGCACCGATCCGACCTGGGTGGGGCGGCTGCGCCGGGCCCTGGACGACCCGGCCGCGCTGGAGTTCTTCGTGTGCGGCGACAACCTGCGCAAGGGTGCCGCCCTGAACTGTGTGCAGATCGCGGAACTGCTCGCCGGGCCGGCCGGATGTGACGCTTTGTAGGATCCGCGTAAGAAATGTGGCCGGGAGCATGGTCCAATCCACTTGAACCGTCCCTCTTGGCAGCAGAGGATTTCTCTCCCCGCCTTCCGCAACCGTACGGAGGGCGGGGAGCGTCTTTGCGGTCACCCTTGCGGGGCCTGGGGGCGTGATGATCCTGGCGTGGGGACGCCGTGATCGGGGCGTGGGGACGCCCGTTCAAATGGGACATAAGGGAAGAGCGGGACGCATGACGGCACTTGAGGCACGGCCGGTTGTCGCACATGTGACGCCCGGCACGTACAACCCCCGAGGGGGGAGGCGTGTCCAACTGGCGTGGCAGAGGTACTCGAACTCAGTGTGGCCCCCGGCGGCGCGGCCCTGCGGCCGCGTCCGGCGCTGCGGCCCCGCACGTCCGGCGGCATGCCGGTGATCGCGCCCATGCCCGCAGCGCGGCCCGCCCGCATACCCAGTCAGCGTGACGGCGCCGAGGAGACTCCGGGCGCCGCGACGGCCGAGGCCGCCGGGACCACCGTCGACCACCTCACCGAGACCTACCGGGCGCACTACCGCTCGCTGCTGGGTCTCGCCGCGCTCCTCCTCGACGACACCGCCTCCTGCGAGGACGTCGTCCAGGAGGCATTCATCCGCGTCCACTCGGCCCGCAGACGCGTCCGCGACCCCGAGAAGACCCTCGCCTACCTGCGGCAGACGGTCGTGAACCTCTCCCGGTCCACGCTGCGCCGCCGCATCCTCGGCCTGAAGCTGCTCTCCAAGCCGATGCCCGACATGGCGAGCGCGGAGGAGGGTGCCTACGACCAGCTGGAGCGCCGGGACCTCATCAAGGCGATGAAGAACCTCCAGCGCCGCCAGCGCGAGGTGCTCGTGCTGCGGTACTTCGCGGACATGACCGAGGCCCAGGTCGCCGAGACGCTCGGCATATCCCTCGGCTCGGTGAAGGCGTACGGCTCGCGGGGCATCGCCGCGCTGCGGGTGGCCATGAGGACACCGGCATGAGCGACCACGCCGAAGGGGGCGACTCCCATGAACGTCACGAGCCCTACGCCTGGCACGAGCCGACACGCCGCCACGGGCAACCGCACACGCCAACGCACGCTGGGAACGGAACTGTGAACCACGGCCCCGACGGCACGGGCCCCGTAAGGCCCGGACCGGTCACCGACTCACCGGACGGTCTCCACGGACCCGACGCGGACGAGCCGGACCTGCGCCGCCTGCTGCACTCGGCGGTGGAGGACATCGAGCCGCGCGGGGACACCCTGGAGCACCTGCGCAGGGCGATCCCCGCCCGCCGCGCCCGCAAGCGCCAGGCGGTGGTCGGCATGGCGGCGGCGGCCCTGTTCGTCGGCACCGCGATCCCCGCCCTGGTGCACGTCTCCAACTCCGGCGGCGCGGACCCCAACACCGCCATGGCCGGCCAGACCTCCCAGGCCCAGGGCGGCACCGGCCAGGGCAAGGACAAGGGCACCGCCGGCAAGGACGGCGGGAAGGACACCGGGAGCGCGACGGCCAAGCCCGGCAAGGAGCCCGACAAGGGCGCCGGGAAGGACCGGAAGGACGGCCACCCCGCGGGCACCCCCGGTGGCGCCGGGCCCTCCGCCAGCGCGTCCGCCGGCATCCCGCCGTGCTCGCCGGGCCGGCTGGGCTCCGCGAGCGGCACCGTGAACGCCCCCGACTCCGCGGGCGTGGTCTCCGGCACCTTCCGCGTCGTCAACGTCTCCGGTACGGCCTGTACGGTGTCCGGCCCGGGCAGCGTCGTCACCGCCGCCCAGGGCGCGGCCGACCCGGCCAAGGTCGTCGCCGTACGGCACACCGCGGGCGACCAGGCGGCGACGCCCCTGCCCGACCCCTCCCTGGAGGTCACCTCGCTGGTCCTCCAGCCCGGAGCGGCCTACGAGGAGAAGTTCGCCTTCGTCCCCTCCGAGACCTGCCCCGTCACCGGCGGCGACAGCACCGACGGCGGCTCCGGCACGGGCGGTCCGTCACCGGACCCGTCGCCGAGCCAGGACGCGGGTGCCACCGGCGGTTCGACCGACACCGGCACCGGTACCGGCGCCGTGTCCCCGGGCGCCACGGCACAGCTGGTCACCGAGGGCGGCACGGCCGAGGGCAGTGTCGCGGTCACCCACACGGCGCAGGACGGCGCACCGTCGGCGACCGCGGTGGTACCGGGGGCGTGCGCGGGCACGGTGTACTACACGGGGCTGCTGGCGGGCCAGTAGGCGGTGCGGCCTGGTCGTGGGCCGTGGGTCCGCCCCGGCGGGCGGTGCGTTGGCGGTGTCGGGCGGTGCGTGTGTGCTGTCGGCGGTGCGTGCTGCCGGCCGGCGCCGGCCCGGGTCAGGCGCTCGGGACCGGCGTCCGCTCCGGGTCCTCCGGGACCAGGCCCAGCGCCGCGTCCCGCTGGAACTCCAGCTCCCGCCGCAGCAGCCGGAACCACATGAACACCACGAAGCCCGCGAACACGAACCACTCGCCGGTGTAACCGAGGTTCTGGAACGCCTTCAGGTCCAGCCCCGTACCGCTCGGCGCGCTCGCGGGCACGGCCTTCATCCCGGCGTCGCCCTTGTCCAGCGTCACCCACGCGTCGTACAGCCGGTACGGCACCAGGTTGACCAGCGACGCCGAGCTGATCGCCGCCGTCTGCCCGGCCGGCAGCCCGCCCTGCGCGGCGACCCCGTTGTCCCCCGGGGTCTCGGAGGCCTGGAGCGCGCCGGTGACGGTGACCTCGCCGGCGGGCGGGGCGGGAGCCTTCGCGGGGTCCGCGGTGCCCGGCAGCCAGCCCCGCACCACGGGCAGCGCCTTGCCGGAGTCGGTGCGCAGCAGGGTGAGGACGTAGAAGCCGCGCTTGCCGTCCAGCTCCCGGCCGGGCACCAGCAGCTGCTTGCCGTAGTGTCCGCCGGCCGTGACCCGCCGGCCCGAGGTGCTCTTGTCGACCGGCAGCATGGAGGCCAGCGGGCGGGCGGCCTCGGCGCGGTCGGACGTGGCCTGCTCGGTCGCGGCGCGGTGGTCCTGCACCCGCCCCTCGAACCGGCTCAGCTGCCAGGACCCCATGAAGACGCAGAACGGGATGGCGAGCAGCACGAAGACGTTGATGCCCCACCAGCGGGGTGTCAGCAGAAACCGGTACACGCCCTCCACGGTACGGCTCCCGCACCGGTGCCCGGGCCCCGGGTCAGCTCTTGCTCGCCTTCAGGGAGTAGATCAGCGGGATGCGCGGATGGCCCGCGGGGAAGCGGTGGTAGCCGTCGCGTACCTCGAAGTTCGCGAAGCGCGGGAAGAGCGAGACGTCGTGCTCGTGCAGGAACTCCACGCGCAGCCCGGTGGCGGCGAGCGCGGAGACGACGTCCCCGAGGGTGTGCTGCCACTCCACGCTGCGGTTGTGGACGGTGGCGGCGTCCGGGTCGGCGTAGGTGCCCGGTTCGTCCCACACCTGCGCGTCCCGGGCGAAGTAGTCCCGCACGATCCGGGTGCCGGTCTCGTCGTCCAGGGAGTCGGTGAGCGGGTGGAACTCGGCGAGGTACAGGAAGCCGCCCGGTGCGACCAGGGAGGCCGCCGTCCTGGCCCAGCGCCGGATGTCCGGCAGCCAGCACAGGGCGCCGAGCCCGGTGTAGACGATGTCGTACGACGGCTCGGGCACGGTCTCGGCCGCGTCGTACACGTCACCGGCGACGAAGGCGGCCCGCTCGGGGCCGTAGCCGAGGTCGGCCGCGAGGGCGCGGGCCGCCTCCACCGCGGGCGCGGAGAAGTCCAGGCCGACGACGCGGGCGGCGCCCCGGTGGGCCCAGGAGAGGGTGTCGGTGCCGATGTGGCACTGCAGGTGCAGGAGCGTCTTGCCGGTGACGTCGCCGACCTCCGCCGTCTCGAAGTCGCGCAGGTCGTCGCGGCGGGTGCGGAAGCCGTCGAGGTCGTAGAAGGAACTGGCGACATGGAGGGGCACGCGCTCGTCCCACATGGCCCGGTTGTCCTCGCGCCAGCCGTCGGGGACACGGCCTTCCGGGCTCGACGGAGAGGAACCTCCGTCGCCGGACGCGTCGGATATGGGCGAGGAGGTGACGGAAACGCTCATGCCCGGAAGTTATCCACAGGCTGCGCACACCCGCCACCCAATTGTCGGCGCGGCCAGGCAGTATGGGCGCATGACTGGGGCCATGAGTGAGAGCAGGACGCCGGACACACCGGACATGCCGGACTGGGAGCAGCGTTTCAGGGCGCCGCGGGTCTCGCTGCCCGACTGGGCGGAGGACGCGCCGGACCGCGCGCTGTTCGTGTCGAACGCGACGGGGACGTACGAGCTGTACGCGTGGGACCGCGCGACGGGCGAGCGGCGGCAGGTGACGGACCGGCCGAACGGCACGACGGACGGCGTGCTCTCCCCGGACGGCGCGTGGATCTGGTGGTTCGACGACAAGGACGGCGACGAGTTCGGCATCTGGCGCCGCCAGCCCTTCACGGGCGGCCCGGACGAGCCGGCCGTGCCCGGCCTGGCCCCGTCCTACCCGGCCGGCCTGGCCCTGTCCCGCGACGGCCGCACGGCGGTCGTGGGCCGCTCCACGGACGACGACGGCACGACGATCCACCTGGCGCGCGAGGGCGCGGAAACGGTGGAGATCTACCGGCACCGCGAGTCGGCGGGCGTCGGCGACCTCTCGCACGACGGCTCGCTGATCGCGATCGAGCACACCGAGCACGGCGACGCCATGCACGCGGCCCTGCGGGTGCTGCGCCCGGACGGCACGACGGTCGCCGAGCTGGACGACACCAAGGGCGGTGTCGAGGAGCTGGGCCTGGAGGTGCTGGGCTTCGCCCCGGTCGACGGCGACACCCGGCTGCTCGTCGGCCATCAGCGCCGGGGCCGCTGGGAGCCGATGGTGTGGGACGTGGCGACGGGCGAGGAGACGGACCTGGCGCTGGACCTGCCGGGCGACCTCGGCGCCGAGTGGTATCCGGACGGCTCGGCCCTGCTCGTCGTGCACGGCTTCGAGGCCCGCAGCGAGCTGTTCCGGTACGACCTGGAGTCCCGCGGGCTGACCCGCATCCCGACCCCGCCCGGCACGGTCTCCGGTGCGACGGCCCGCCCCGACGGCAGCGTGGAGTACCTGTGGTCGTCGGCCGCCGAGCCCCCGGCG
>NZ_JACBWZ010000149.1 GCF_013870595.1 Streptomyces sp. WELS2
CTGGACGCGCTGCGGGACCCGGTCGCGCACCTCGCCTTCCTGGAGACCTACGAGGAGGCCGCGAGCAAGCCCGACTCCTTCTGGCAGGACCGGGCCGTCGGCTCCGGCGCCGGCTCCACGACCGCCCGGCAGTTCATCGCCGAGGCCCCCGACGGGACGTGGGCCGGCTCGGTCACCATGCTCCTGGAGGAGCCCGGCACCGAGGACTGGGCCGGGAACCCGGTCGAGCGGCGGCAGGGACACGCGGCCGGCGTCTTCGTACGGCCGGAGCACCGGGGTAACGGACTCATCGAGGCGCTGTTCGCGGCCGGTCTGGCCTGGGCGTGGCAGCAAGACGCCGAGCGAGTGCGGCTGTTCGTCCACGAGGACAACCTCCGGGCCCAGACGGCCTACCGGCGGATCGGGTTCACGCCCAGCGGGCTCGTCGTGACCTTCTCCAAGGATGAGACCGCCGACGAGCTGGAGTTCGTCCTGGAGCGGCCCGCCTAGACGGGCAGTTCCTGGTGCGGCCAGCGGGTGCGGGCCTGTTCCCGGGAGCGGAGCAGGGCGAGCGTCGGCAGACCCTGGTCGCTCCCGGTGGCCAGCAGGTCCGGCAGTTCGGGCAGCGGCGCCACGGCCGCGATGTCGTCCAGGACCAGGGCGAGTGGTGGGTCGAGCCGACCGGAGGATGACCGTTCGGCCATGCGCCGGCCGCGCTCGACCACGCTGGAGACGAGGGCCGTCAGGAGCGGCATCGCGCCCGGGTTGCTCCGCGGGTCCTCGATGGATGCACCTACCACATAAAGCGTGCCCCCTTCATGGACGAAGGAATCCAGGGCGAGGGCATCGGTTCGGTTGGGGGTGCACGCCTCCCGGATGTTCACCGTGAACAGCGCCGACAGGGCCCTGCTGGTCAGTTCCTGGGCGATGTCCCGGCGCTCCGGGTGCGCGGTGAGCGCCGCCTCCAGCTCGCCGGCGGCACCGGGCGCGGCCTTGGGGTGGGTGCGCAGGGTGCGGACGGCGTCCTGGACCTGGGTGCCCTGCGACCAGCGGTGCACATGCCGGATGGTGCGGTTCTCCAGGGCGGCGGCGTGCAGGTAGCTGCGCAGCAGGGTGGTCGCGGTGTCGGCCACCGCCTGGTCGATGCGCGCGGTGGGCCGTACAGGGGCGAGCAGGGCCGTCGCCCGGTGCAGTGCCGTCTGCCTGTCCTCGCAGCCCGCCGTCGGGGACCAGTGCAGGCGGGCCGGGGTGTCGCACAGGTGCGTCGGGTCGTAGAGCAGGGTGGGGCCCAGTTTGGCCCGGGTGTCCTTGGTCTCCGCCCACACGGCCGGGTTGGAGGTGACGAGGACGACGGGGCCCTCGGCGTCCCGTACGGCCTGGGCCGCGGCCGTCTGCCGGGTCTCCCGGGGCGCGAGGAGGACCTTCTCCCAGCCACCCGCCCGGTCGCCTTCGGGGGGAAGCGCGACGGCAGGCGCCGGTGTCGCCGTTCCCGGCACGGGCTCCGCAGGCCGCGGTACGGGTACCTCGTGGCGTGGCTCGGGGACCTCGTGGCGGGCTTCCGGGACGTCGTGGCGAGGTTCCCGGGCCTCGTGGCGGGGCTCGGCCTGTGCGGGCCTCGGTGGGGTGTCCCGGGCCGCCGTGGCCCGTCGTAGCCTGGCTGCCCGCCAGCGGGCCACCGTGCCGATCGCGAACACGGTGAGCACGAAGAGGATCATCAGCTGGCCGAGGAACAGGCCCCAGAACAGGCCCCAGCCGGGCAGCCGGCCGGGCGGGGTGTCCGGCCAGGCGCCGGGGAGGTCGTGGGGCCGGCTGACGAGGTGGCGCATGGCCAGGGGGGTGCGGGTGAAGGTGACGCCCTCCGGCCAGGAGCCCTGGGCGAACCGGGCCGCGAGGCCGGTGGCCGTCCACACCAGGACGGTGACGCCGATGAGGAACGCGAGGATGCCGATCAGCAGTCCGTCGGGGATCCCGCCCTGGCGTTCCCGGCGGATGTCACGGTGATCGTCCGGTCTCACGCTGTACTCCCTCTAGGCCACCGTCGACTCGGAGTCGCCCAGGTGCTGTTCCACGAAGGCCGCCGCCCGCTGCTCGGCCTCCAGCTCGGCCGCGCGCAGGGCGTCGTCGGCCGCCAGGTCGCTGGCCGACTCGGTCATGGCGCGGTCGGTGAAGACCAGCGGCCGTTCCGTCTCCGTGACCAGGTGTTTGACCACCTGGACATTGCCGTTGACGTCCCAGACCGCGATGCCGGGCGTCAGCGTCGGGATGATCTCGACCGCCCAGCGGGGCAGGCCGAGGACCCGGCCGGTGGCCCTCGCCTCGTCCGCCTTCTGGGCGTAGATCGTCCTGGTCGAGGCCATCTTCAGGATGGCCGCCGCCTCCTTCGCCGCCGCCCCGTCGACCACGTCGGACAGATGGTGGACGACCGCCACGAAGGACAGGCCGAGCCGGCGTCCGAACTTCAGCAGCCGCTGGAACAGCTGGGCCACGAACGGGCTGTTGATGATGTGCCAGGCCTCCTCGACCAGGAAGATGCGCTTCTTCCGGTCGGGGCGGATCCAGGTGTGCTCCAGCCATACGCCGACGATCGCCATGAGGATCGGCATGGCGATGGAGTTGCGGTCGATGTGGGACAGGTCGAAGACGATCAGGGGCGCGTCGAGGTCGATGCCGACCGTGGTCGGGCCGTCGAACATGCCGCGCAGGTCGCCGTCGACCAGGCGGTCCAGGACCAGGGCGACGTCCAGGCCCCACGCCCGCACGTCGTCTATGGCGACGTTCATCGCCTCCGCCGACTCCGGCTCGGGATGCCGTAGCTGCTCCACGATGTCGGAGAGGACCGGCTGGCGGTCGGTGATCGTCTCGTTGACGTAGGAGTGGGCGACCTTCAGGGCGAAGCCGGCGCGCTCGTCCAGGCCGTGGCCCATGGCGACCTCGATGATGGTCCGCAACAGCGCGAGCTGCCCGGTCGTGGTGATCGCCGGGTCCAGGGGGTTGAGCCGGATGCCGTGGTCGAGGGCGGCCGTCGGGTCGAGCCGGATGGGGGTTATCCCCAGCTCCTCGGCGATCAGGTTCCACTCGCCGACGCCGTCCTCGCCCTGCGCGTCCAGGACGACGACCTGGCGGTCCTTGAACCGGAGCTGACGCAGGACGTACGTCTTCTCCAGCGCCGACTTGCCGTTGCCGGACTCGCCGAGGACCAGCCAGTGCGGGGCCGGCAGCTGCTGGCCGTACAGCTGGAAGGGGTCGTAGATGTAGCCCTTCCCGGAGTACACCTCGCGGCCGATGATGACGCCGGAGTCGCCGAGGCCGGGCGCGGCCGTGGGCAGGTAGACCGCCTGGGCCTGGCCCGTGGAGGTGCGCACCGGCAGCCGGGTCGTCTCCACCTTCCCGAAGAGGAAGGAGGTGAAGGCCTCGGTGAGGACGGACAGCGGATCCCGCATCGGAGAATCAGCCCCTACCTTCGGATGCCGGTGGCGAACGGAAGTGTGTTCACGAAGGCGCGGTGGTGCTCTCGGTCGCACCACTCCAGCTTGAGGTACGACTTGCCGGCGGAGGCCCTTATCGTCCGCTTGTCGCGGTTGAGGGCCTCCGGGGAGCGGGCGGAGACGGTGATGTAGCCGACCAGGTTGACGCCGGCGGCGCCGCTGGCGAGGTCCTCGCCACGCTGGTCGAGACGGTTGTGCGCGGCGATGTCCCGGGGGTCGACGGTCCGGTTCATCTTGGCGGCGCGGGAGGCCTCGGCCTCGTCGTTGGTCTTCTCGGTCAGCATCCGCTCGATGGCGACCTCGGTGGGTTCCAGGTCCATGGTCACGGCGACCGTGCGGATGACGTCCGGGGTGTGGACGAGGAGCGGGGCCAGGAAGTTGACGCCGACGGGGGTCATCGGCCACTCCTTCACCCAGGCCGTGGCGTGGCACCAGGGGGCGCGGGTGCCGGACTCGCGGGTCTTGGCCTGGAGGTAGGTGGGCTCCACGGCGTCCAGCTCGGCCGGCCAGGCGTTGCGCTGGGTCATCGCCTGGATGTGGTCGATGGGGTGGTCCGGGTCGTACATGGAGTGGATCAGGGAGGCAAGCCGGCCCTGGCCGAGCGGCTGGCGGACCCGGATGTCGGCCTCCTGGAGCCGGGAGCAGATGTCGGTCAGCTCGCGGGCCATGACGACGGCGAGTCCGGCGTCCCGGTCGACCTTGCCGCCGCGGGTGCGGGCGGCGCGGGCCATGGCGTTGGCCTCGGCGGCCAGTTCCCGGCTGTAGTGCATGCAGGCGACGAGGTAGGCGCGGTGCTGCTCGCTGCTGGTGGAGACCATGGACTGCAGCTGGTCGTAGGAGCGCTGGAGCCAGTCCGGGGAGCGGTCGTCGCCGCGCACGGCGACGTCCTTGGCGTGCGCGTCCGGGTCGGCGGGCAGGGTGCGGGCGAGCATCTGCAGCCGGGTGACGAAGCCGTCGCCGTTGGCGACGTGCTTGAGCAGCGTGCCGAACCGGTCGACCAGGGCCTCCTGGTCCTCGGAGTCGCGCAGGCCGACGCCGGGGCCCTCGATCTCGATGGCGGCGGTGACCGTCTTGCGGTCGGCGTGCAGGAGGACGGCGATCTCGTCCGGGCCGAAGGGCGCGGCGAGCCAGGTGATGCGGCCGATGCCGGGCGGCGGGCCGACCTCGATCTCGCGGCCGTCGAGCCGGGTGCCGGCCTCCATGGCGCCGGACCGGTAGACGGCTCCCCGCTTGACGGTCCGCTTGTACGAGCGGTTGATCTCGAACCACTTGTAGAAGGTGCGGTGCTTGTACGGCACGTAGACCGCGGCGAGCGCGAGCAGGGGGAAGCCCATGAGCAGCGCGATCCGCAGGGGCAGGACCGGTACGAGGAGGCCGCACATCATGCCGAGGAACGCGCCGGCGATGATCAGGGCGATCTCGCCGGATTCACGGTTGCGGCCGATGATCGCGTTCGGCCGGGCGCGGCCGATGAGATACGTACGGCGGGGCGTGACCGGATGGGACAGGTGGGACTCGGTCGTCAACGCCCTTCACCTCCCGAGCGGTTGTTGCGGGTGTTGCTGGCGTGCGGGGTGTTGACCGGGCTGGACGCGCGGGGCGCGGGCGTGGCGGAGGGGACGGTTCCGCCGCCGTTCCCGGCCGGGGTACGGCTGCTGTGGGCGGCGACGCCGCCGGAGGCGGGGTTGGCCTGGCGGGGGGTGCTGCTCGACTGGCCGGCCGCGGCGTTGCTGTCGGCCCGGGTGCTGTGGGTCTTGATGCCCTGGGCGACGAGGGTGGCGGGGGAGCTGATGACCGCGGCGGCCTTGCTCTCCGCACCCTGCATGATGCGGTTGTTGCGGCCGCTGGCGATCTCGTCGCCGAAGCCGGGGACGAAGCGGTAGATCATCGCGCTGGCGAAGATGGCGAGCAGGATGATGGCGAGGCCGGAGACGACCGCGGAGAAGGCGTCGGGACCGCCTGCGCCGGACAGGGCGCCGGCCAGGCCGAGGACGATCACGATGACGGGTTTCACCAGGATGACGGCGATCATGATGCCGGCCCAGCGGCGGACGTGGCCCCACAGGTTCTTGTCGACGAGTCCGGCGTAGACGACGGTGCCGAGGAGGGCGCCGACGTAGAGCAGGGCGGCGCGGATGACCAGCTCCA
Organism: Streptomyces sp. WELS2; assembly: GCF_013870595.1. Lineage (GTDB taxonomy): Bacteria > Actinomycetota > Actinomycetes > Streptomycetales > Streptomycetaceae > Streptomyces. The sequence goes on from NZ_JACBWZ010000149.1 coordinate 5,613, forward strand.
GCCAGAGGACGCCGGCGGCGAGGATGCTGACCAGGGAGACGACGATCAGCATGATGGGGCCGCCGCCGATGTCGTTGCCCTTCTTCAGGGCGCCGGAGAAGGTGCCGAAGAACGTGTCGGCCTGGTCGCCGGTGGCTTTCGCGAGGACGTCGGTGACGCTGTCCGTGGCCGAGACGACGGTGTACAGGATCAGCGGGGTGAAGGCGGAGGCCAGCACGGTCAGCCAGAGGAAGCCGACGGCCTCGCTGATCGCGGTGGTCAGCGGCACGCCGCGCACCGCGCGCTTGGCCACGGCGAGCAGCCACAGCAGAAGCGTCAGGATCGTGGAGGCGGCGAACACGATCGCGTACTGCTTCAGGAACGCCTGATTGGTGAAGTCGACGGTGGCCGTCTCCTTGACGGCTTTGCTGAGCTTGTCGATGGTCCAGGAGGCGGCCTCGGCGCAGCCCTTGGCCAGCGACGACAGCGGGTCGAGAGTGGAGCTGTCCGGGGCCAGGTCGGGGGATTTCCCGGAAGGGTTGCCACGTTGGCAGTATTTCTTGGCCTCCCCGGAGATGGGTCCGCAGTCGATCCCGCCGTTCGACGGCGAGGGGGACGGACTGCCGGAGGGGGTGGGCGAGGGTTCCGCGAAGGCGCGTGTGGCCAGCAGTACGGCCGTGGTCTGTACGGCTGTCACGACTCCGGCGAGCTTGAGCGCACGCTGCGGGCTACCGGGCATAGGTGAACCCTCCGTACTCTTCGAAGGCTTTGCTGATCTCGTCGGAGGTGGCGGCCCGGTCGTCACCGGGTACCGGTGCGGGGCCGTCCTGCTGTGTCTCGGAGCTGATCTTCCAGTCACCGTCGGACCAGCGCAGGTCGAACGTCCAGGTCTTCCAGGACGAGGTGACAGGGTCGGTCGAGGTGCTGCTGGCCATGCCGATGAGGCCCACGTACCAGACCGCGACCTTGGCGGAGTCGGCCTTGTACTGCCGCACAGTGGTGCCGATCGGAATCACGCGGGAGACGAACGTGCTGCCCTTGGGCGGGTTGCCGGCCGCGTCGAGGCCCATCTTGGCGAGGAACCCGGCCGAGTAGGCCTGGTCCATGGGCCCCTGGAGGCGGGCCGCCGCCTCCTGGGTGTAGAGGAGATCCAGGAGCCTGTGGCGGCTGTCCTTGTTGAACATGCCTGTCGAGCCCAGGGCCACGGCGTAGTTCGAGGCCGCCGACTGGGCTCCCTGCTCGTTGTGGGCGAAGCCCGTCGGAACACCCGCGGTCTTGGTCCCCACCGGGCGCGTGCCGCTCGCCGCAGTCGAGGAGGTCACGGGCCGGTCGGTCTTCGTGGAGGCTTCGGGGTTCTCGTCGCCGCCCCCCCGGTTCGCGAAGGCGATGGCGGCGATGAGGAGGACCACCACGCCGACCACCGTGATCAGGCTTCTGGAGGAGGAGCGCTGGGGGCGGCGGGGGGCGCCGCCGTAGGGGTCGGGGTCGGGCAGGCGGGTCCGGGTCTGGCCCGGCTCAGGGTGGTCGCCGTACCCCTGGTAGTCGCGGTAACCCTGCTCGTCTCCGGGACTCATGCCGCGTACGCCCCCTCCACCTCGTAGACATACGACGGTAGCCGTGCTGGTTCCCGCGCGGGCGCGGTGTGGTGACTCGACATCAGGGAAACGCAACCTCAGCCGGTGGGCACGACGGATGGGTGGGGTGGAGGGGACAGCCGTGGCCGGGCGTGCCCGGAACGGGTGGGGTTACACCGCCATGCCGTACACGATGGTGAACAGTGTGCCGAGGGAGCCGATGATGAAGACCCCGGTGAGGCCGGCGATGATCAGTCCCTTGCCCTGCTCCGCGCTGAACGTGTCCCGCAGGGCCGTGGCGCCGATACGCTGCTTGGCCGCCCCCCATACCGCGATGCCGAGGCACAGCAGGATGGCGACGGCCATGACCACCTCGATCATCACCTTGGCTTCGTTGCCCAGGCTGCCGAAGGGGCCCCAGTCCGGAGCGATCCCGCCGATGATGGTGTTGATGTCTCCCTTGTCGGCCGCAAAGAGCATGTAAGTCACCGCCCCTGGTGGGTAGTTCCGCGAGCCCCTGCGGGCGCAGAGGTCAGGCCTCATTGTCGCCGACAACGTCGCCAACGTATGTCGACTTGGCGTCATTCACCGGCGGGTTTCGTCTATGTGGCACCTACCGTCACTCTGTGTATCACGGCAGGTCACCCCGGGCAATGAGGTCGGAGCGGAACCCGGTGTGTGGTTCCGTCGTTGACCCCCTTTACGACCTGCGCGGTTGTGACGGCCGACCGGGTGAGCTGTCGCGTCGATGGTCTCATGGGCGGGGTGGCGGGCGGGCTGGTCCGGGTGCTCCGATTCACAGGGAAATCTCAGAGAACTCGAGGTTTCCTCCTCACCTTTGAGGGTCAGACTCGGTCCCGATGATGCGCATCTCACGCTGCTCGGCCACCTCGCGGCCCGCGCTGCTCGGCGCGGTGGTGCTGCTCGCTCTGACGTCGGCCTCCGTGGCCGCCGCCGACGACGGACCGGGACCGTTCCACGTCACCGTGGACGCCGTCGACAACCGGTGGAGCGCGCGGGTGGGCGCGCTGTTCGGCGCGGACGGGGCGGGCCGTCCGACGGGCGGTCACTTCTGCACCGCGTCGGTGGCGCACAGCCCGCACGGCGACCTGATCGTCACCGCCGCCCACTGCCTGGACGACCCCGGTCGCGACCTGGTGTTCGTGCCGGGCTACCGCGCCGGACGGGCGCCGTACGGGGTGTGGAGGGTGACGCGGCGGTTCCTGCCCGACGGGTGGGCCCGGGACCGGGACGAGGACAGCGACCTCGCCTTCGCCACCGTCGCCGGGCAAGACGGCGGCCGGGTGGAGGACGTGGTGGGCGCCTACCGGTTCACGCCCGGCGTGGCCACCGGCGCCACCGCGGTGACCGTCACCGGGTACCCGGCCTCCCGCGAGGCCCCCATCACCTGCACCGACAAGCCGGTCCGGCACAGCCGTACCCAACAGCGCGTCGACTGCCCCGACTTCACCGGCGGCACCAGCGGCAGCCCCTGGGTCAACGGGGACCACGAGATCGTCGGGGTCCTCGGCGGCCACGAGGAGGGCGGCAGCACGGCCGGGACCTCGTACAGCGTGGCGTTGGGGCGCGTGGCGGCGGAGCTGTACGAGGACGCGGCCGCGGCACCCTGACCCGGGATCAGGGCCGGGACGCTCGTGATCTCGGTGGCAGGGCACGGACGGTTGGGCGTACGTCCCCTATCCGGACGGCTGCCGGCCGCGGGGTGCGGGGCATGTGCGCGAGCTCTACCGCGAAATGACGCCACATCATGAGAAAGGGCTCTTGAATCGGCGCCGCATGGGGGAAAGTTGAACCGTGCGGAAGTCATGGGTGATCGGTGGGGCGGCCGTCGCGCTCGGCGTGAGCTTCGTGATGCTGCTGGTCGTCGGTGTGTACATCGTGGCCGGGAATCTGGTGGGCGGGGTGACCTCGGGGGGCCGGGGGCTGGCGAAGGGGGCGGTGCCGGCCGCCTACAAGTCGTTGGTGCAGCGGTGGGGCAATCTGTGCCCGGCGCTGACGCCCGCGCTGCTCGCCGCGCAGCTGTACCAGGAGAGCGGGTGGAACCCGACCGTCGTGAGCCCGGCCGACGCGCGCGGTATCGCGCAGTTCATCCCCAGCACCTGGGCGACGCACGGCATCGACGGCGACGGGGACGGCAAGCGGGACATCTGGGACCCCGACGACGCCATCCCGTCGGCGGCCTCGTACGACTGCGAACTGGCCAAGTACGTCAAGGACGTGCCCGGTGACGTCTCCGACAACATGCTCGCCGCCTACAACGCGGGCGCCTACCGGGTGATCCGGGCGGGCGGGGTGCCGGCCATCAGCGAGACGCGCAACTACGTCAAGCGGATCCGCAGCCTGGAGAAGAGCTTCGCCGCGCCGGTCAGCCGGCTCGACCCCAGCCGGCAGGCCGCCGGTGCGATCGCCTTCGCGCAGAGCCGGCTCGGTACGCCGTACCTGTGGGGCGGCGACGGCACCCCCGCGCAGGGCGGGCGCTTCGACTGCTCGGGGCTGACCAAAGCGTCGTACCAGAAGGTCGGGATCACCCTGCCGCGGGTGGCCAATGACCAGTACAACGCCGGGCCGCACCCTTCGCGGGACCAACTTCTCCCCGGTGACCTGGTGTTCTTCTCCGACGACCTCACCGACTCGCGGGCCATCCGGCACGTGGGGATCTACGTCGGCGGCGGGTACATGATCGACGCGCCGCGCACCGGCGCCGTGATCCGCTTCGACCCGATCGACACCCCTGACTACTTCGGCGCGACACGGGTAACGGAGGAGGGCGCCCAAGCACTTCCCACGACCGTGTGAACGATGCGTGAAGCTGCCCCCTGAGCTGCGGAGACGAGTCTCTCTTCGATAACGTCTGCGTGATCATTCAGTGGAGAGTGGAACGTATTCATGGTGCCCGTGCGTTCCTGTTGACGTAGCCGAGCGGACGTCAGTACGGGAGTGCAGCGGAAGCGGATCTACGAACCACGGGGGGCTGGAGCGACGCACACCCGGTGCGTCCGGACGAACGACGAAGGGGCCGCAGCACCATGGCTGTACTCGCCGAATCCGGATCGAACCCCGACGTCGACCTGCTCTACGACATCAACGGCCTGGCCAAGGACGCGCCGCACTGGTTCGACCGGGTCATGGAGTTCGTCGGCGAGTACGGGCTGCTGCTCGCCATGGTGCTGCTGGTCCTGTGGTGCTGGTGGGGCGTGCGGCGCCGGGGCGGCGAGGAGGCGGCGCCGTCGATGGCCGCGCTGGTGTGGGCGCCGCTCGCGGCGGGCCTCGCGGTCCTCGTGAACGTCCCGATACGGGGCTTCGTGGAGCGCCCCCGCCCCTTCCGGACCCACCAGGGCCTGGACGTCCTGGTCTCCGGCAAGGACGACTTCTCCTTCGTCAGCGATCACGCGACGCTCACGATGGCGCTCGGTGTGGGCCTGTTCGTCGCCAACCGCCGCTTCGGCCTGGTCGGCATCGGCCTGGCTCTGCTGGAGGGCTTCTGCCGGGTCTACATGGGCGTGCACTACCCGACGGACGTCGTGGGCGGTTTCGCGCTGGGCACGGCCGTCGTGCTGCTGCTGTCCCCGCTCGCCATGGCGCTGCTCACCCCGCTGATGCGGGCG
>NZ_JACBWZ010000015.1 GCF_013870595.1 Streptomyces sp. WELS2
GGCCGGCTTCGCGCTCGTGGCGGGGCAGCTGGTGTCGGGACAGCGCTGGTACTGGGCCGTCGGCGCCACCTGGTGGATCTTCGTCAACACCGCCTCGCGCGGCGAGACCCTGGTGCGCGGCTTCCGCAGGGTCCTCGGCACGGTCCTCGGCATCGGCCTGGGCCTCCTCGTCGCCGTCCCCGTGCACGGTGCGCCCGTCCCGACGGCCGTCCTCGTCGCCGTCTGCGTCTTCGGCATCTTCTACACCGCCGCCGTCTCCTACACCTGGATGATGCTCTGGGTGACCCTGCTCGCCACCTCCCTCTACGGCCTGCTCGGTGTCCTCAGTCCCGGACTGCTCGCGCTGCGGCTCGCCGAGACCGGGGTCGGCGCGCTCGGTGCCGCGCTCGCCGTCCTGTTCGTGCTCCCGGTCACCACGCACGCCACCACCGACGCCTGGATCCAGCGGGCCCTGCGCTGCGTGCACGCCTGCACCGCCGAGGCCGCGGCCCGGCTGGCCGGCTCCGCCACGGCCGACCCCGCCCCGCGCGTCGCCGAACTGGAGCAGCTGCTCGGCCGGGTACGGCTGTCGGTGGCGCCGCTGGTGCACCCGCTGAACCCGATGCCGGCCCGCAAGGCGCGGGCCCGCCGGGTCCTGGCGCTGCTCGACGACTGCGCCCGCGAGGTGCGCGGCCTGGTCGCCGTCGCGGCCGATCCCGAGGCCTCCCACGACGCCCGTCTCGCCGCCGCCTGCTGGCGGGTCGAAGCGGCTGTCGAGGCCCTCACCGACGGCCGCGCCGAACCCGTCGCGCACCCCGCCGACCCGCCCGCCGAACCCGCCCTCGCCCATCTGCACGGCCTGGAACGCGCCCTCGCCGACCTCGCCGAGCCGCTGCGCACGCCGTCCCGGACCCGGCTGGTCGGGGCCTGAGCGTCCCGGGACGGCACGAACCGCCCCGCCACCGCCCCTTGGTCTAGACCGCACTGCGCGGGCTGCTACCGTCGGCCCCGGACCGGCTCGACGGGCTCGACCGAGAGGGGACAGCGGTGGCAGGGGACGGCAGGGCGGGCAGGCGCCGGGCGTTCATCGGATCGTTCACGGCGGCGGGCGGCCCCGGACTGGTGACCGCCGAGGTCGCGCCGGGCGGCGGGGCCCTCACCCTGCTGTCCGCCGTCAAGGACGTCCCCGACCCCTCCTACCTCGCCCTCGCACCGGACGGGCACACCCTGTACGCGGTCAGCGAGACCGCCGAGGGCGCCGTCGCCGCCTACCGTGTCACCGGTGACCGGCCGGAACCCGTCGGCGCCCCGGTGCCGGTGGGCGGCAGCGGACCCACTCACCTCGGCCTGTACGCCGGGCACGTACTGACCGCCAACTACGGCTGCGGCAGCGTCACCGCCGTACCCCTGCGCCCGGACGGCACGCTCGCCGGCGCGCCCTCCGGACGGCTCCAGCACACCGGCTCCGGACCGCACGACCGGCGCCAGCGCGGCCCGCACGCCCACCAGGTGCAGCCCGACCCCAGCGGCCGGTGGGCCGTCAGCGTCGACCTCGGCACGGACTCGGTCCGGGTGTGCACCCTGGTGGACGGCAGCCCCGCCGTGCACCGCGAGTTCGCCCTGCGCCCCGGCTCCGGCCCGCGCCACCTCGCCTTCCACCCGGACGGCGGCCACGCCTACGTGGTCAACGAACTGACCCCCACGGTCACGGTGTGCCGCTGGGACGCCGGGCGTGGCACGCTGAAGCCCCTGACCGAGGTCCCCGTGCTGCGCGACGCGCCGGCCGGCGACGCCTACCCGTCGGGGATCGCCGTCTCGCCCGACGGCCGCTTCGTGTGGACCGCGACCCGCGGCGAGGACGTCCTCTCGGTCCTCGCCGTCGAGGCGGACGGGCTCCGGCTGACCGGTACGGTGCCCTGCGGCGGGCACTGGCCGCGCGCGCTGGCCGAACACGACGGCTTCCTCTACGCGGCCAACGAGCGCTCCGGCGACGTCTCCTGGTTCGCCGTGGACCCGACGACGGGCGTCCCCCGCTACGACGGCTCGGTGCGGGTCGCCGCGGCCTCCTGCGTCGTCTTCGGCTGAGGGGACGGGAGCGTACCGCCGTGAGGCTCCGCGCCGCCCGGGAACGGCGACGGGCCCGCTCCGGGAAGGAGCGGGCCCCGTGTCGTACGCGAGCCCTGAGCCCAGGTGGCGCCGGCGTCCGGCGGATCAGCGGACCGGAACGCCCTGGGGCTGCTGCGGGGCGATGCCCAGCGCCGTCGTGTACTTGGCGAGCGCGAGCTTGCCGACCGCCGGGTACGCGCCCAGCGCCTCGGCCGTCGCGCAGCCCGCCTCCTCGCCGCGGCGAGCAGCTCCGGGCCGCTCTCCACGATCCGGCCCAGGTACATCACCCCGACCCGGTCCGAGATGTGCCGCACCACCGACAGGTCGTGCGCGATGAAGACGTAGGAGAGGCCGAACTCCGCCTGGAGCCGGGCCATCAGGTTGACCACCTGCGCCTGCACCGAGACGTCCAGGGCGGACACCGGCTCGTCGGCGACCACGATCTCCGGGCGCAGTGCCAGCGCCCGGGCGATGCCGATGCGCTGGCGCTGGCCGCCGGAGAACTGGTGGGGGTAGCGGCCCGCGTAGTCCGGGTCCAGGCCGACCACGTCCAGCAGCTCCCGCACCCTTCGGCGCCGGTCGCCCTTGGGGGCCGTCTCGGGGTGGATCTCGTACGGCTCCCCGACGATGTCCCCGACCGTCATCCGGGGGTTGAGCGAGGTGTAGGGGTCCTGGAAGACCATCTGGACGGAGCGGCGCACGGCCTTCAGCGCACGGCCGGACAGGGCGGTGACGTCCTCGCCCTTGAACCGGATGGTGCCGGCCGTCGGGCGCTCCAGACGGCACAGCAGCCGGGCCACCGTCGACTTGCCGCAGCCCGACTCGCCGACCAGGCCCAGGGTCTCGCCCCGGCCGAGCGTGAAGTCGACGCCGTCGACCGCCTTCACCGCGCCGACCTGCTTGCGCAGCAGCACGCCCCGGGTGAGGGGGTAGTGCTTGACCAGCCCGGTCACCTCCAGGATCGGCTCAGCCACGCAGGCACTCCCTCCAGAAGTGGCAGGCGCTGCCCCGGCCGCCGGGCACCTCGTACAGCGGGGGCTCCTCGGTGCGGCACACGTCCTGGGCCATCGGGCAGCGCGGGTGGAAGGAGCAGCCGGGCGGGATACGCGCCGGGTTCGGCGGCAGGCCCTTGATGGCGTACAGCTCGCGGCCCTTGCGGTCCAGGCGGGGCACCGAGTCCAGCAGCCCGCGGGTATAGGGGTGGGCCGGGGCCCGGTAGAGGTCGCGCACGGGCGCGGACTCGACGATCCTCCCGGCGTACATCACCGCGATCCGGTCGGCGACGTCCGCGACCACGCCCAGGTCGTGGGTGATCAGGATCAGCCCCATGCGGTACTCGCGCCGCAGCTGAGCCAGCAGGTCCATGACCTGGGCCTGCACCGTGACGTCCAGGGCGGTGGTGGGCTCGTCGGCGATGACGAGGGCCGGCCGCAGGGCCAGCGCCATGGCGATCATGATGCGCTGGCGCATGCCGCCGGAGAACTGGTGCGGGTAGTCCCGCACCCGCTGGGCCGCCGCCGGGATGCGCACCCGCTCCATCAGCTCCACCGCCCGGGCCCGGGCGTCCTTGCGGGACATCCCCCGGTGCACGACGAACATCTCCCCGAGCTGGTCCCCCACGGTGAGCACCGGGTTGAGGGCCGACAGCGCGTCCTGGAAGATCATCGCCATCGCGGCGCCCCGGATCCGGCGCCGCTCCTTCTCCTTGAGGGTGAGCAGGTCCCGGCCCTGGAACAGGACGCGCCCGCCGGTGATCCGGCCGGGCGGGGTGTCCAGGATGCCCATCACGGCCTGCGCGGTGACGGACTTGCCGGAGCCGGACTCGCCGAGCACGGCCAGGGTCTCGCCCTCGTCCACCGCGTAGCCGACCCCGTCGACGGCCCGGGCGACGCCGTCCCGGGTCCGGAACTCCACGCACAGGTCCCGCACTTCGAGCAGCACGGCGCCGTCACCTCAGCTTCGGGTCGAGGGCGTCGCGGACCGCGTCGCCGAGCATGATGAAGGCCAGCACCGTCACGGCCAGGGCGCCCGAGGGCCACAGCAGGGCGTGCGGGGCGTTGCGGACGAAGGGGGAGGCTGCGGAGATGTCGATGCCCCAGGAGACGCTGGGCGGTCTGAGGCCGACGCCGAGGTAGGACAGGGTCGCCTCCAGGGCGATGTAGGTGCCGAGCGCGATGGTGGCGACGACGATGACGGGCGCCACCGCGTTGGGGGCGATGTGCCTGAGCAGGATGCGGGTGTGGGAGGCGCCGAGGGCGCGGGCGGCCTGGACGTAGTCGTTCTGCTTGACGGTGATGACCGAGCCGCGCGCGATCCGGGAGATCTGCGGCCACCCCAGCAGCACCATGAAGCCGACGACCGGCCAGACCGTGGTGGAGGCGATCATCGAGAGCAGGACCAGGCCGCCGAGGACGACCGGGATGGCGAAGAAGATGTCGGTGAGCCGGGACAGCAGCGCGTCCCACAGGCCGCCGAAGTAGCCCGCGAGCCCGCCGAGCACCGAGCCGAGCAGCGCCACCCCGAGCGTGGCGCACAGGCCGACCGTGACGGAGGTCCGGGCGCCGTGGACGGTGCGGGTGTAGACGTTGCAGCCCTGGCCGTCGTAGCCGAAGGGGGCGCCCGGGGCCGGGCCGTCCTGGGATCTGGCCAGGTCGCAGCTCAGGGGCGAGCCGGGGGCGATCAGCGAGGGCCACAGGGAGATCAGCACCAGGAAGCAGATGACCAGGGCCGACAGCAGGAAGACGGGGTTGCGGCGCAGGTCCCGCCAGGCGTCGGACCACAGGGAGCGGGGGCGGCCGGACGGGGCCGGCCCCGGTGCGCCGCCCGGTGTCCCCTCCAGCGTGACGGCCTCGCTCGCGCCGAGGTCCATCGCGCCGCCCATGCCGGTGCCGGCGATCGCGCCTTCGGGCTCGTAGGGCTGTTCAGGCATGGCGGATCCTCGGATCGAGTACGGCGTACAGCAGGTCGACGAGCAGGTTGGCCACCAGGAAGACGAGGACCAGCACGGTCACGAAGCCGACGACGGTCTGGCTGTTCTGGCGCAGGATGCCCTGGTAGAGCTGGAAGCCGACGCCGTGGATGTTGAAGATCCGCTCGGTGACGATGGCGCCGCCCATCAGCGCGCCGATGTCGGTGCCGATGAAGGTGACCACGGGGATGAGCGAGTTGCGCAGCAGGTGCCGGGTGACGACCCGGCGGCGGGGCAGGCCTTTGGCGACGGCGGTGCGGACGTGGTCGGAGCGCCGGTTCTCGGCGAGGGAGGTGCGGGTCAGCCGGGTGACGTAGGCGAGCGAGACGGAGGCGAGGACCAGCCCGGGCACGATCAGCTCGTCGAAACCGCCGGCGCGCACCGAGGGTCTGATCCACTGCCACTTGATGCCGAGCAGCAGTTGCAGCAGCAGGCCGGTGACGAAGGTCGGCACGGAGATGACCACCAGGGTGGCCAGCAGCACCGCGGTGTCCACCGGCCGGCCGCGCCTGAGCCCGGTCACCACGCCCAGGGTGACGCCGACGACGACCTCGAAGAGGACGGCGACGACGGTCAGCCGGACGGTGACCGGGAACGCCGTCGCCATCAGCTCGGTGACGGGCTGTCCGTTGAACGCCGTGCCGAAATCGCCGGTGAACACCTTCCCCATGTAGGCGAGGTACTGCCGCCACACCGGCTGGTCGAGGCCGAACTCCCGTCTGAGCTGGGCGGCGGTCGCCGGGTCGCAGGCCCGTTCGCCGCACAGGCCTGCCACGGGATCGCCCATCACGTTGACCATCAGGAAGATCAGCAGCGTGGCCCCGACGAACACCGGGATCATCTGGAGCAGCCGGCGCAGGATGTGGCGTCCCATGGCTCAGCCGACCCTGATCTCGTTGTAGACGGGCACGCTGAAGGGGTTGAGCGCCACGTGGGACAGCCGCTCGGAGTAGCCGGCGTTGCCGTTCTGGTACCACAGCGGGATCGCCGCCATGTGGTCCCTGACGACCTGCTCGGCCCGCTGGAAGAGGGCGACGGACCGGGCGGGGTCGGTCTCGGCGTTGGCCATGTCGACCAGCCGGTCGAATTCCCCGTTGGACCAGGTGCCGTCGTTGGAGGAGGCGCCGGTGTAGTAGAGGGGCTGGAGGAAGTTCTGGATGAGCGGGTAGTCCATCTGCCAGCCCGCCCGGAACGGGCCGGTCATCCGGTGCCCGCCGAGCTGGTTGCGGAAGTCGGCGAAGGTGCCGACGGGGTTGCCGACGCAGGCCCGGTCGTCGCCGAGCGCGTTGTTGATGGAGTTGCACACCGCGTCGACCCACTGCCGGTGCGAGCCGGAGTCCGCGTTGTAGGTGACGGTGAGCCGGCCGCCGGGGATGCCGCCGCCCTCCTCGATCAGCCGGCGCGCCCGGCCGGGGTCGTAGTCGCACGCCCTGCCGCACAGGCCCTTCTTGTAGCCGCCGGCCGCGCCGAGCACCGGGGAGGTCCAGTCGGTGGCCGGGGTGCGGGTGCCGCGGAAGATCGTGTCGGTGATCTGCCGGCGGTTGATCGCCATCGACAGCCCGGTGCGGACCTTCTCCGCGCCGGGTGTGTTCCAGGCCTTGTCGTAATAGGGGAAGGCGAGGGTCTGGATGATGCCCGCGGGGGTGTTGAGGTAGCGGTCGCCCAGGTCGCCCTTCACGTTCTTCAGCTGGGCGGCGGGGATGTCGTCGGCGAGGTCGAGGTTGCCGGCCAGCAGGTCGGTGTAGGCGGTGTTGCTGTCGGTGTAGACGAGCAGGGTCACGCCGTCGTTGCGCGCCTTGTCCGGGCCGGGGTAGCCGTCCCACTTCTTCAGGTACATCTGCGCGCCCTTTGTATAGGACTCGATGGTGTACGGCCCGTTGCCGACCGGCTTGCGCACCCAGGCCGCGTGGTCGGTGAAGAAGGCGCGGGGCAGCGGGGCGAAGGCCGCGTAGCCGAGGGTGTCGGGGAAGCCGGAGAACTTCTGGTTGAGCCGGACGGTGAAGGTGTGGTCGTCCACCACCCTCAGTCCGCTCAGGGTGCCGGCGCGCTGCCGGCCGCTTTCGGGGTGGACCTCGTCGTAGCCGTCGATGTAGCCGAAGAAGTAGGCGTTCTTCTGGTTGTTGCGCAGGCTCGCCCCGTAGTTCCAGGCGTCGACGAAGGAGCGGGCGGTCACCTTCTCTCCGTTGGAGAAGAACCAGCCGTCTTTGAGGCGGACGGTGAAGGTGCGCGAGTCGCGGGTCTCGATGGAGCGGGCCAGCCAGTTGCGGGCCTTGCCCGTTTTCGGGTCGTACCGCTTCAGGCCCCGGAAGATCATGTCGAGGACCTTGCCGCCCTGCACCTCGTTGGTGTTGGCCGGCTCGAGCGGGTTCTGCGGGTCGGTCCAGGAGGAGCTGAGCACCGCGCCGCCGTTGCCGCCGGCGCCCGCGCCCGCGCAGCCCGTGGCGGCGAGCGCCAGGGCCAGCGCCGCGCCGGCGGCCCGTCGGGCGTGCCTGCCGCACCGCATGGCGTGCCTCCTCGATGAGCCGGAAAACGAGTACGGGTCGAGGGACACATACCGCGCGCGGCTGCCCCGTACCGCCCGAAAAGACGGCCTTTAGGGGGACGCGTCATCCGATTGCAGGCACCCGGCGCGCGGCCATTGATGATCTTGACCATCCAGCGCAATAGATCTTCGCGTAACGATGCCGAAACGTTGGATTGGGACGGGGTGATGTACGCATGTCGACACTCCACCGTCCGCATATCGAACTCCTTGCCCGTTTCGCGTGGTTGGTCCGATGTGAAGCACGGATTGATTACGGCGTGCTACCCGCGTAGCTACGGAACGATCAAGGAAGAGTAAAGAAGGTAAAGAGAAAACCAAGGCGGCCGAGAATTTATTGACCTTGAATGAATTGCGTTGAAAAAGTCCGGCGTAGCCCGTAGGGGAGCGCCCTGCGGAGCCTTGACCCACAAGGCACGGAGCATCATGACCCCCGCAACCCCTTCCCCGGCCACCCCGCTCGAGGTGACCGACGAAGACAGCGCCGCATCGGCGAAGCCCGGCACCCCCAAGGGCGGCGACAGCCGCTCTCCGGGACGGCTGGCCTGGATCCGCTTCAAGCGGGACCGGACGGGCGTCATATCCGCCTTCGTGGTGATCCTCTTCTTCGTCGTCGGCATCCTCGCCCCGCTCATAGCCAAGCTGTACGGCAAGGACCCGTACACCACCTACGGCATGAACATCCCGGGCCTGCTGAACGAGTTCAACTACCCGGTCAAGCCCAACGGCGGCATCAGCTCCGACTTCTGGTTCGGCATCGAGCCGCAGCTCGGGCGGGACGTCTTCACCTTCCTGCTCTACGGCATCCGCAACTCGCTGCTGATCGCGGCCGTGGCCGCCCTGCTGACGACCCTGCTCGGCGTCGTCGTCGGCATCACCGCCGGTTACCTCGGCGGCAAGACGGACTACTTCGTCGGCCGGGTGATCGACATCCTGCTGGCGTTCCCGCAGACCCTCTTCTTCATCGCCTTCTGGCCCGTGGTGCTGGCGATCTTCGTCTCGCCGGAGGAGAACACCCCGGTCTGGCTGACCGTCACCAGCCTCATCCTCGTGATGACGGCCTTCGGCTGGGCCTCCATCGCCCGACTGCTGCGCGGCGAGGTGCTCGCCCTGCGCGAGCGGGAGTTCGTGGAGGCGGCCAAGGTGACCGGCGCGTCCCCGGCGCGCATCATCTTCAAGGAACTGCTGCCGAACCTGTGGACGCCGATCCTCATCCAGGCAACACTCCTGCTGCCCGCGTACGTCACGGCGGAGGCAGGCCTCGCCTTCCTCGGCGTCGGTCTGTCGGACCCCACCCCCGACTGGGGCGTGATGATCCAGAACGGCGCCAAGGTGTACCAGGACGACATCACCTTCATGCTCTTCCCGGGCCTGTCGATGGTGATCTTCGTGGTCGCCTTCAACCTCCTCGGTGACTCGGTCCGCGACGCCCTGGACCCCAAGACCAAGCGCTGAGCTCCATCCCCGGCCACGGCGACGGGGCCCGGCCGGGGTCCCAGCACCACTTCGTTCCTCCAGCAGAACAGGCCAGCCATGTCCTTTTCCCGCAGAAACTTCCTGATCGCCACCTCCGTCGCGGCCGCGGGCTCGACGGTGCTGTCCGCGTGCAGCAGCGGTGACGGGGGCGGCGGCGGCACCCCGAGCGCCGGCGCCACGAAGTACACCGGCGCCCAGGCCACCGTCGGCACCAAGGCCGACTCCACCGGCCCCGCCCCGGAGGTCCCCGGCGCGAAGAAGGGCGGGACGATCTACGGCCTGGCCCCGGACGACTTCTCGCACCTGGACCCGCAGCGCATCTACTACGCGTACAACTCCACCGTCGCGAACGTGCTGCACCGCTGCCTGACCGGCTACAAGATCGACGCGCAGGGCCGGCAGAAGCTGGTCGGCGACCTGGCCACCGACACCGGCACCCCCTCCGCCGACAACAAGACCTGGACCTTCACGCTGAAGGAGGGTCTGAAGTGGGAGGACGGCAGCGAGCTGACCGTCGAGGACGTCCGCCACGGCATCGAGCGCTCCTGGGCGCCGTTCGTCACCGAGGGCGCCGACTACGTCCAGCGGGCGCTGACCGGCAAGTCCGGCAAGTGGCGTGACGCCTACGAGGGCCCGTACAAGGGGAAGCACCTCGACTCGATCGTCACCGACAAGGCGAAGCGGACGATCACCTTCAAGCTGGCCGAGGCCAAGCCGGACTTCAACTTCACGCTGGCGATGCACTCCTACGCCGCGGTGCCGGCGAAGCTGGACACCAAGGAGAAGTACGACAAGAAGCCGGTCGCCTCCGGCCCGTACATGGTCAAGGCGCACACCACCGACAAGTCGATGGTGCTGGTCCGCAACAAGCACTGGGACCCGAACACCGACCCGATCCGCAACGCCTACCCGGACAGCTTCGAGTTCCACTTCGGCGTCGAGACGCTGGACAGTGTCGACCGCCTCATCGCCTCCCAGGGCAACGACGCCTACGCCGTCTCGATCTACAAGGGCGTCCCGGCCGAGCGCATCCAGAAGGTCCTCACCGACCCGGACCTGAAGAAGCGCACCTTCAACGGCCTGCTCACCGGCACCTACTTCTACTGGATCAACACCAAGCGCGTCACGGACCTGAAGGTCCGCCAGGCCCTCATCCACGCCTGGCCGCTCCAGCAGATCCGGCAGATCTACGGCGGCCCGTCGGCCGGCGACTTCGCCACCTCCGTCCTCAGCCCCGACATCATCGGCTACCAGAAGACCGATGTGTACGGCAAGCTCAAGAAGCCGCAGGGCGACCCGGAGGCCGCGAAGAAGCTGCTGAAGGAGGCCGGCAAGCTCGGTCAGAAGATCGTCTACGCCTTCCCGCAGGACCCGACCTACAACAAGACCAAGGTCGTCATCGAGAACGCCCTGAAGGCAGCCGGCTTCACCCCGGTCATCAAGCCGCTCGAGTCCACGGCGTACTACGACCAGGTCCAGCAGATCGACAACAGCTACGACGTGATGTGGGGCGGCTGGTCCCCGGACTGGCCGACCGCCTTCACCATGATCCAGCCGCTGCTCGACGGCGAGGCCATCGGCAACGGCAAGAACAACGTCTCGCAGACCAACGTCGACTGGATCAACGAGGGCATCAGGAAGAACGCCGTCATCCCTGACCAGCAGGAGGCCGGCAAGGCCTGGGCCGCGCTCGACAAGCGGATCATGGAGGAGGTCGCCCCGCTCATCCCCGAGACGTACCAGCGTCGCTTCTACGTCTACGGAAACAAGGTCGGCGGCGCCCAGTTCGACCCGAACTTCTCCGCCACGCTGCTGTACAAGACCTTCGTCAAGGCCTGACGTACGGCCCCCTAGGCGGGGCGGCCCGGGTGGCCGCCCCGCCCCTTCACCCCCTACGGCATCCGTCAGGAAATCCCAACTGCCATGTTCCGCTTCCTCATCCGCCGGATCCTCGGCGCTGCGGTGATCCTGCTGATCATCAGCGCTTTGGTGTTCGTCCTGTTCTACGCCGCCCCGCGTGACCCCGCCCGCATCGCCTGCGGCAAGGTCTGCACCCCAGAGACCCTGGAGCTGGTGAAGAAGAACCTGGCGATCAACGACCCGCTCCCCGTGCAGTACTGGGAATGGCTCAAGGGCCTGTTCGTGGGGCGGGACTACTCCTCGTTCGGGCACTGTGACGCGCCGTGCCTGGGATTCTCCTTCCAGAGCCGCGAGCCGGTGCTGGACACCATCCTGGACCGCTTCCCGACCACCATCTCGCTGTCCCTCGGCGCCGCCGTGGTCTTCCTGATCTTCGGTGTCGGCACCGGCATGCTGGCCGCCGTCAAGCAGGGCAAGGCGCTGGACAAGATCGCCAGCTCGGCCTCGCTGATCGCCTCCTCGATGCAGATCTACGTGGTCGGCGTGTTCGCCACCTACCTCCTGGTCGACCAACTGCACCTGCTGGACCGGGCGAACTACACGCCGTTCACCGACAATCCCGGCAAGTGGTTCTCCGGCCTGCTGGTGCCGTGGCTGGTGCTGTCGCTGATCTTCACCGCGAACTACACCCGTATGACGCGTTCGCAGATGGTCGAGTCGCTCACCCAGGACTACGTGCGCACCGCGCGCGCCAAGGGCCTGTCCCGCCGCACGGTGTTCTTCCGGTTCGCCTGGCGCGGTGCCATGGGCCCGATCATCACCATCTTCGGCCTCGACCTCGGTGTGCTGCTCGGCGGCGCCATCATCACCGAGTCGACCTTCAGCCTCCAGGGCCTCGGCATGCTCTCGGTGAAGGCGGTGCAGAACAACGATCTGCCGATGCTGCTGGGTGTCGTCGTGGTCGCCGCCGGCGCGATCGTCATCTTCAACATCATCGTGGACACCGTGTACGCCCTGATCGACCCGCGCGTGCGCCTCGCCTAAGGAGAGACCCATGAGCACCCCCTTCCTCTCCGTCCGCGACCTCAAGGTGCACTTCTCCACCGAGGACGGTGTCGTCAAGGCCGTCGACGGGCTCTCCTTCGACCTGGAGAAGGGCAAGACCCTCGGCATCGTCGGCGAGTCCGGCTCCGGCAAGTCCGTCACCAACATGGCGATCCTGGGCCTGCACGACCCGCGCAACACCGCCCTCGACGGCGAGATCCTGCTCGACGGCAAGGAGCTGGTCACCGCCACCGAGAAGGAGCTGGAGCAGCTCCGCGGCAACAAGATGTCGATGATCTTCCAGGACGCGCTGGCCTCGCTGTCGCCGTACCACACCATCGGTGCGCAGATCGGCGAGACGTACCGCAAGCACACCGGCTGCTCCAAGAAGCAGGCCCGGGAGCGTGCGGTCGAGATGCTCCGCCGGGTCGGCATCCCGCAGCCCGACGTCCGGGTGGACGACTACCCGCACCAGTTCTCCGGCGGTATGCGCCAGCGCGCGATGATCGCCATGGCGCTGGTGTGCGACCCCGAGCTGCTGATCGCCGACGAGCCGACCACGGCCCTCGACGTGACGGTCCAGGCGCAGATCATGGACCTGCTGAAGGACCTCCAGCAGGAGTTCGGCACCGCGATCATCTTCATCACCCACGACCTGGGCGTCATCGCGGACATCGCGGACGACGTGCTGGTGATGTACGGCGGCCGGTGCGTGGAGCGCGGCACGAAGAAGGAAGTGCTCCAGACCCCGCAGCACCCGTACACGCTGGGGCTGCTCGGTTCCATGCCGAGCCTGGACGGGCCGGTCGACGTACCGCTGTCGCCGATCCCCGGCTCGCCGCCCTCCCTGCTCAACCCGCCGTCCGGCTGCCGCTTCCACCCCCGGTGCGCGTTCGCCGACCAGGTGGCCGGCGGGCGGTGCTCCAGTGAGCGGCCCGCGCTGGAGTTCGTGGACGGGCGGGCCGCCGCCTGCCATCTGACGCCGGAGCAGAAGCGCGAGTTGTTCTCCGACTACGCCGCGGCCCGCACCCACTGACGGTCTTCAGACGGGACTTCACCACCATGAGCAGCACCACCCCCCTCCTGGACGTCTCCGGGCTCACCAAGCACTTCCCGATCAAGGGCGGCTTCCCCATCAAGCGGACCGTCGGTGCCGTCCAGGCCGTCGACGGGCTGGACTTCCAGGTCGCCGCGGGCGAGAGCCTGGGCCTGGTCGGCGAGTCCGGCTGCGGCAAGTCGACCACCGGCCGGCTGATCACCCGCCTGCTGGAACCGACCGGCGGCAAGATCACCTACCGGGGCCAGGACATCACGCACGCCGGCCGCCGGGACCTGGCGCCGATCCGCTCCGAGATCCAGATGATCTTCCAGGACCCGTACGCCTCGCTGAACCCGCGGCAGACGGTCGGCAAGATCATCTCCGGGCCGATGGAGATCAACGGCATCGACCCGGAGGGCGGCCGGGAGAAGCGGGTCCGGGAACTGCTGGAGATCGTCGGCCTGAACCCGGAGCACTACAACCGGTTCCCGCACGAGTTCTCCGGCGGCCAGCGCCAGCGCATCGGCGTGGCCCGCGCCCTCGCCCTGGAACCGAAGCTGATCGTCGCCGACGAACCGGTCTCCGCCCTGGACGTCTCCATCCAGGCCCAGGTCGTCAACCTGCTCCAGAAGGTGCAGAAGGAACTCGGCATCGCGTTCGTGTTCATCGCCCACGACCTCGCGATCGTCCGGCACTTCTCCCAGCGCGTCGCCGTCATGTACCTCGGCAAGATCGTGGAGATCGCCGACCGCGACGACCTGTACGGCAACCCGCGCCACCCCTACACGCGGGCCCTGCTCTCCGCCGTGCCCGAGGCGACGGTGGAGGAGGAGCCGCGCGAGCGCATCCGGCTGACCGGTGACGTGCCGTCGCCGATCAACCCGCCCTCCGGCTGCCGCTTCCGCACCCGCTGCTGGAAGGCGACCGAGAAGTGCGCGTCGGAGGCGCCGCCGCTGGTGCGGGTCGAGGGCAACCGGGACGGCCACCTCACGGCCTGCCACTACCCGGAGGCCTCGGACACCGTGCCCGCCCCGCGCCTTTCCAAGGACCCCGAGGCGGCGGCCTGACACACCCCTTTCCGTCAGCCGCCCCCTCGCGGAACGGACTTTCACCGGCCCATTGACCCGAGCCCATGAACGTCCGCTCCAGGGGACGAGGGCCCGTGCCTGCCCAGGCACGGGCCCTCCTTCGTGTCCGCCGGTTCGCACCGTTGGACAACAACTCCCTTGTATTCCAAAGGACTTCAAACAAGTGCGCCGTTCCCGGGCCGTCGTCCGGGGCCGTGTGTCACACTGCCGCGGTGGTGGACCAAGCCTTCGCCGATCCCTCGCTCGCCGCGCTCTACGACCGCCTCAACCCCTGGGGCCCGGGTGACGACTTCTACCTCGGACTGCTGCGGGCGGCGGGCTCCGTGCTCGACATCGGCTGCGGCACCGGGCAGTTGCTGCGCCGGGCCCGCGCCGAGGGCCACTCCGGGCGGCTGGTGGGGCTCGACCCGGCCGCGGCCATGCTCGTCCAGGCCCGCCGCGCCCGGCCCGACGTCGAGTGGGTGCTCGGCGATGTGCGGGTCCGGCACTGGCGGGCGGAGTTCGACCTCGTCGTGATGACCGGGCACGCCTTCCAGGAGCTGGTGACGGACGAGGAGATCCGGGTCTGTCTGCGAGCCGTCCGCACGGCCCTCCGGGACGGCGGGCGGTTCGTGTTCGACACCCGCAACCCCGGTGCCCGCGCCTGGGAGCGCTGGACCCCGGACCGGGTGCACGAGATCACCGCTCCCGACGGTGCCCCGGTGCGGGTCTGGCACGAGACGCTCGGCACCGGCCCGGAGCGGGGCCGGGTGCGCTTCACCGAGACCTACGCCGGCCCGCACTGGCCGGCCCCGCGCTCCGTGCACAGTGTCCTGCGCTTCCTGGACACCGCGGCGCTGGACGACTTCCTCGCCGAGGCGGACCTGACGGTGAGCGCGCGCCACGGCGACTGGGACCGGGCCCCGCTCGCCCCCACGGCCCCGGAAATCATCACGGTGGCCCGCCGGGCCTGAACCGGCGGACGGGCCCGGCGGAACGCTGGTGCGACTCGCGCTCACTCCCCCTGTTCCTCCTCCAGCGCCGTCAGAGCCGGGTCCAGCACGATGTCCTCGGCCCGGGCGCCGGTGCTCGGGTCCTCCGGGAAGTGGCAGGCCGTGAGGTGGCCGTCCCGGTTGCCGGAGAGCCGGACCAGCGGGGGCTCCTCGGTCGCGCACCGGTCCTGCGCCTTCCAGCAGCGGGTGCGGAAGCGGCAGCCGGAGGGCGGGGAGATGGGGGACGGCACGTCGCCGGCCAGCCGGATGCGCTCGCGCCTGGGCGCCTCGCCCTCCCCGGTCAGGGTCACCTCGGGGACGGCGGAGAGCAGGGCGTGGGTGTAGGGGTGGCGCGGACGGGTGTAGATGGAGTCGCGGTCCCCCATCTCGATGATCTTGCCGAGGTACATGACGGCGACGCGCTGGGAGAAGTGCCGGACGATCGCGAGGTCGTGGGCGATGAACACGAACGCGATGCCGAGTTCCTTCTGCACCTTCTGGAGCAGGTTGACGACCTGGGCCTGGATGGAGACGTCCAGGGCGGAGACCGGTTCGTCGGCGACGATCAGCTTCGGTTCCAGGGCGAGGGCGCGGGCCACGCCGATGCGCTGGCGCTGGCCGCCGGAGAACTCGTGCGGGAACCGGTTGTAGTGCTCCGGGTTCAGGCCGACGATCTCCAGCAGTTCCCGGACCCGCTTCTCCCGGCCGCCCTCCGGGTCGATGCCGTTGATCTCCATCGGCCCAGAGATGATCTTGCCGACCGTCTGCCGCGGGTTCAGCGACGAGTACGGGTCCTGGAAGATCATCTGGATCTCGGAGCGGATGGGGGCGAGCTGTCTGCGCGTGGCGTGGCTGATGTCCCGGCCGCGGTAGGTGATCGTCCCGCCGGTCGGTTCCAGCAGGCGGGTGATCAGCCGGCCGGTGGTCGACTTGCCGCAGCCGGACTCGCCGACCAGGCCGAAGCTCTCCCCCGCGTGCACGGTCAGGTCCAGCCCGTCGACGGCCTGGACGGCACCGACGGTCCGCTTGACGGGGAAGCCGCCCTTGACGGGGAAGTGCTTGACCAGCCCGGAGACCTCCAGCAGGGGTTCCGCCGGCGCGCCGGCAGCGGTCTCGCGGGCGGCGGGGAGGACCAGGTCCTCTTTCATGACGGTTGTCCTCCCCAGCCCAGTCGGGGCCTGATCTCTTCGGCGAAGATGGTGCGCTTCTGCCCGGCGCCGAGGTGGCACGCCGAGGAGCGGCCCGGTGCGAGCGCGGGGCTCTCGGTGACGCAGCGGTCGCCGCCGACCCGGTCCCGGAAGGCGCACCGGGGGTGGAAGCGGCAGCCGGACGGCGGGGTGAGCAGGCTCGGCGGGGTCCCGGGAATGGGGGTCAGCGGGGTGGCGAGGTCGGAGTCCAGCCGGGGCATGGAGTTCAGCAGCCCCCAGGTGTACGGGTGCCGCGGCGAGCGGAGCACCTCGTCGACCGTGCCGCGCTCCACCGCCCGCCCGGCGTACATGACCATGATGTCGTCGGCCATGTCGGCGATGACCCCGAGGTCGTGGGTGATGAAGACGATCGCCGTGCCGAACTCCCGCTGGAGGTCCTTCAGCAGGTCCAGGATCTGGGCCTGCACGGTCACGTCCAGCGCGGTGGTCGGCTCGTCGGCGATCAGGAGGTCCGGGTCGCACACCAGCGCCATGGCGATCATCGCGCGCTGGCGCATACCGCCGGAGAACTGGTGCGGATAGTCCCGGGCGCGCTCCGCCGGGTTCGGGATGCCGACCTTGCCGAGCATCTCCACGGCGCGTTCCCAGGCGGCCTTCTTGGAGGCGCCGGTGTGCTTCATGTACGGCTCGGCGATCTGCCGGCCGATGGTGTAGAAGGGCGACAGCGCGGTGAGCGGGTCCTGGAAGATCATCGCCACCCGGTTGCCGCGGAGCCGCTCCAGCTCCTTCTCGGTGGCGGTGATCAGCTCCTTGCCGTCCAGGACGATCTCCCCCTCGACGGTCGTGAACAACGGGTCGTGCAGCCCGAGGATGGTCAGGTTGGTGACCGACTTGCCCGAGCCGGACTCGCCCACGATGCCGAGGGTCCGGCCGCGGTCGACGCCGAAGGACAGCCCGTCGACGGCCCGGACCGGTCCGTCCTCGGTGGAGAACGTCACCTGGAGATCGCGCACCGAGAGGAATCCGCCCGGCCCGGTCGGGGCCGGCGCGCCCTCGGCCTTGGTCACTGTGGTCACGATGGCTGGTCTTCCTAGGAGAGCCGGATGCGGGGGTCGATCCACGCGTAGGTGATGTCGGTGAGGATGTTGATGACCAGGATGAAGAAGGCGCCGAACAGCATCACGCCCATCGTCAGCGGCAGGTCCTTGTTGACCGCTCCGTCCACGGCGAGCCGGCCGATGCCCTGGAGGGAGAAGGTCAGTTCGGTGACGACGGCGCCGCCGAGCATGGAGCTGACGTCGATGCCGAGGATGGTGACGATGGGGATGAGCGAGCCGCGCCAGGCGTAGCGCAGGAAGACGTATCTGCGGGACATGCCCTTGGCGCGGGCGGTGCGCACATGGTCCTCGGCGAGCTGCTCGATCATCGACGAGCGGGCCATACGGGTGTACTGCGCGGTGAAGATCGTGGCCAGCACGCAGACCGGGATCGACATCCCGACGAACCAGCCGACCGGGTCCCGGGTGAGGGGCACGTACTTGGGGTCCTCCATCCAGCCGGTGCTGTAGACGAGGATCGTCAGCACGACCGGGCCGAGGAAGTAGATCTGGAAGGAGCTGAGCACCATGGAGGTGCCGGTGGCGACCTTGTCCACCAGGGTGCCGCGCCGGTAGGCGGCGATCATGCCGGCGCCGATCCCGACGATGAGGAAGACGACGGCGCCGCCGGCGGTGAGGGTGAGGGTCAGCGGGAACCGGTCCATGATGGTGCTCCAGACCATGTCCCCGGAGTAGAACGACACGCCCAGGCAGGGCGCCGAGCAGTGACCGGTCGGGAAGTCGCGGCCCGTCACGATGCCGGACATGAAGTCCCAGAACTGCTGGGCCAGGGGCAGGTCGAGCCCCAGCGCCTCCCTGATGTCCGCCAGCCGCTGGGGCGAGCAGTCCTTGCCGCAGGCCAGGGAGGCGTAGTCGGAGGGTGCGGCCACGAAGAGGAAGAACGTCGCCGCCCCGATGAGGAACAGCGTGACGAAGGCGCCGACCGTGCGCCGGAGGATGAACTGGACCATGGCGGGCTGGCTGCTCTCTGCGGAGTCGGTGGGAGACGGTGGGCGGGGGCCGGGGAGGCGGGGCGCCCGCCGCGCGGCGCGCCCCGCCTCCCCGGCCGGGCGTCACGACTTCAGGTACAGCCGGTTGATGTCGATGAGGCTGGACACCGTGCCGTAGCGGGCGCCACCCACGTTGGAGCCGGAGAGCTGGAACTGCTTCGCGTACCACAGGGGGGCCGCCGGGAGGACGTTCTCCAGCACGTAGTGGTGGGCTTCCCTCCAGGTCTTGGCGGCCTCGGCCGGCTGCTGGGTCAGCGCCTTCTTGATGAGGGCGTCGACCTTCGGGTCCTTCACGTGCGAGTAGTTGGAGGAGCCGTCGAAGACCTGCGAGCCGTCGTAGATCGGGGTGACGACCGTGCCCGGGGACGGCCAGTCCTGGCCCCAGCCGGTGATGTAGATGTCGTAGGGGTTGTCGATCTTGCCGAGCTGCTCGTAGTAGCTGGCCGCGTCGATCTCCTTGGCCACGACGTCGAAGCCGGCCTTGCTCAGCGCGTCCTCGAGGGCGACCTTGCGCAGCTGGCCCTGCTCGCTGTTCGCGTAGGCGAGGACGAGCTTCTTCTCGGCGGCCGGGACGTCCTTCAGGATCTCCTTGGCCTTGGCGGGGTTGCCCTGCGGGGTCTTCAGCCGGCCGTAGGGGTCGTAGGAGGGCTCGAACCCGGGCAGCGTCGGCGCGAAGAGGTTCGGCGCGACCTCACCGCCGTACGCGCCGCCCTCGCCGGCGATGAGGGACTTGGAGTTGACCGCGTAGGTGACGGCCTCGCGGACCTTCTTGTCCTTGACCCGGTCGAGGTTGAAGGTCAGCGCCATGACGTAGGGCTGGTAGCCCCTGACGGTGCGCTTGTTGACCTCCGGGTTCTTGATGACGTCCTGGATCTGGGTGGCGTCGACACCGCCGGTGAGCTGGATGGCGTTCCTGTTGTTGCCCTCGTCCGCGATCAGCCGCTTGGTCTGGGTGGACTCGGTGACGCCGAACTGGATGGTGAAACCATCGACGTACTGGTGGCGCACGGAGTCGGTCTTCGGGTCCCAGTTGGTGTTGCGCACCAGCTTCAGGGTCTTGCCGGCCTTGTTCTCCGCGACCTTGTACGGTCCGGTGGCGACCGGCTTCTTCTCGTACCGCTCCTTGGTGTCGCCCTTCGCGGGGACGATGGCGTAGCCGTGCATGGCGAGCGTCTGCGGCAGGTCCGGGCGCGGCTGGTCGAAGTGGAAGACCACCGTCTTGTCGTCGGGGGTGTCCAGCACCGAGGCCGGCAGGTGCTTGCCGTCGAAGCCGCCGCCGGGCAGGGCCTTGCGGTAGTCGGTGCCGCTCAGCCAGGTCTGCAGATAGGTGGGGCCGTCGAAGATGAACTTCGCGTACTGGCGCTCGACGGTGTGCCGGACGTCGGCCGAGGTGAGGGCGTTGCCGTTCTCGTCCTTGATGCCGTCCTTCAGGGTGAAGGTCCAGGTCTTGCCGCCGTCGGAGGGCTTGCCGGAGTCGGTGGCGAGGTCGCCGACGACCGAGACGTTGCCCTTGTCGTCCTCCTGGAACTGGGTCAGGCGGCGGAAGAGCAGGTTGGCGACCTGGCCGGAGTCGTTGACGTAGATCTGGCCGGGGTCCAGATGGGACAGGCCCGATTCCTGGTAGACGGTGATCGTGCCGCCGGACCTCGCGCCGGGCACCTCCTTCGCAGGTCCGGTCGATCCCGCGGCGTCGACGTAGGCGACCGGTTTGGACTGGACCGCCGCCTCCTTCTGGTCCCCCTTGGTGTCCTTTCCGGACTTGCCGCCCTCGTTCTTCGAGCAGGCCGTGAGAGCGAGGGAGCCGGCCGCGAGGGCGATCACGACGGCACGCGCTGCGCGGGCACGCTGAGACATCATGTGGGCTGTCCACCTACCTGTCGGGTCTGTTATCCGTGAGATCTGCCGGGCGCCGGCCGCGCGGGCCGGCGGGGGCGGCAGCCACCCCCCACCCAACGGACGTGCTAGCGCCCGGACTTGGGGTCGAACGCGTCCCGTACGGAGTCCCCGAGGAGGTTGAAGCACAGGACGAAGATCACCAGCGCCACCCCGGGGAAGAACATGAACGCCGGGTCCTGTTCGGCGTACCGGGCGCCGGCGGCGAAGAGGCGTCCCCAGTCGGGCGTCGGCTCGACGAAGCCGACCCCGGCGAAGGACAGGAAGGCGATGCTGAGGATCGTGTTGGGCAGCTGGTACGTGAACTGCACCAGGATCGGGGTGACGACGTTGGGCAGGATCTCCTTGCGGACGATCCGCCACGGCGAGGCGCCCGAGACCCTGGCCGCCTCCACGAACTCCCTTTCGCGCAGGGAGAGTACGGTGGAGCGCACCAGCCGGGCCATGCCCATCCAGCCCAGCAGCCACAGCACGATCAGCATCGCCAGGGCGCGGAAGTAGGTCGGCGTCTCCTCGCGCGGGTCCACGAAGAACGACGTCACGACGGGCATGAACGCGATGAAGAACAGCTGCTGCGGAAAGGAGAGGAAGAAGTCGGTGCCGCGGCCGATCCAGTAGTCCGTGCGGCCGCCGAAGTACCCGCCGATCAGGCCGATCACGACCCCGGTGAGCATGAGCAGGACGGTGATGCCGAGCGCCATGTACAGGGAGGTGCGCATGCCGTACAGCAGCATGGCGAAGAGATCACGGCCGTACTGCGGCTCGACCCCGAACCAGTGCGCGCCCGAGACGCCCCCCAAGTAGCCGAGCGGAAGCCCGAATTCGTCGAGCACGGGCCGGTCGGCGTAGGCGGGATCCTGGCCGTAGAGGGTGTACGGGTCGGTGCCGGGCAGCTTCACCAGCAGCGGCGCGAGCAGCGCGACGACGAAGTAGGCGATCACCACCACGGCACAGACCACGCCCGTGCGGTCGCGCCTGAAGCGCAGCCACATCAGCCGGCCGGGCGACCGGCCCGCGAGTTCGACGGCCTGACCCCCTGACTCCGGCGGTAACGCGCCGGAGACGACGGCCGACGCCCCGCCGCCCTCTGTATCGATAGGACTTGTCACGGTTCGTCCGTTTCACAGGTATAAGTGTGAGAGATACCCGGGTACTCCGAGGACGCGCGTGACCACGGTCGGACGCGCGTGATGGCTGGGGTTCCCTCCTCATGACTTCACGTGTTCACCAACGGGAGGGGGTTTCCGTCTTCCCTCCGACACCCCTGACGGAGGGTCAGACACCCCCTGGTGCTCGTGAGTCGGGCACTGTCCCCACAGTGCGAGACCCATTGACCCGAGCGCTACGCCGCTAACTATCTGCCATGGCCCGACTACCGACCACCGCCCGTAGATCTCAATTCAGTCACAGCTCGCGCGTAGACCTTCCAAAATCTGGACAAACTGTTCGCTGGAAGAAGGCGCGAAACGGACTTGTTACATGGCTATCGGGCACCGATCACCGCATGTCGGACATGGGGTCCCCGAAAACGGGTTGCAAAAAGCCCGGGTGTCCCCTGACGGGGACACCCGGGCTCCGGGGCCGGGAGGATCAGCCGTGCTTGGCGCGGCTCGCGGCGCGGGCGCGGTCACGCTGGTCGAGCACGACCTTGCGGATGCGAACGGCCTCCGGGGTCACCTCGACGCACTCGTCGTCGCGGCAGAACTCCAGCGACTGCTCCAGCGACAGCTTGCGCGGCGGCACGATCGACTCGGTCACATCGGCCGTCGACGACCGCATGTTGGTGAGCTTCTTCTCCTTGGTGATGTTGACGTCCATGTCGTCGGAGCGGGAGTTCTCACCGACGATCATGCCCTCGTACACCTCGGTGCCCGGCTCCACGAAGAGCACGCCGCGCTCCTGGAGGTTCGTCATCGCGAACGCGGTGACGGCACCGGCGCGGTCGGCGACCAGGGAGCCGTTGTTCCGGGTCTGCAGGGTGCCGAACCAGGGCTCGTGGCCCTCGTGGATGGAGTGGGCGATGCCGGTGCCGCGGGTCTGGGTCAGGAACTCGGTGCGGAAGCCGATCAGACCACGGGACGGCACCACGAACTCCATGCGGACCCAGCCGGAGCCGTGGTTCGACATGTTGTCCATGCGGCCCTTGCGGACGCCCATGAGCTGGGTGACCGCGCCCATGTGCTCCTCGGGCACGTCGATCGTCATGCGCTCGACCGGCTCGTAGACCTTGCCGTCGACCTCCTTGGTGACGACCTGCGGCTTGCCGACGGTCAGCTCGTAGCCCTCCCGGCGCATGGTCTCGACCAGGATGGCGAGCGCCAGCTCACCACGGCCCTGGACCTCCCAGGCGTCCGGACGCTCGGTCTCGAGCACCCGGAGGCTGACGTTACCGATCAGCTCGCGGTCCAGGCGGTCCTTGACCTGGCGGGCGGTGACCTTGCGGTCCTTGACGGCCGCCTTGTTGTCGGCGCCCTTGCCGGTGGCACCCCGGCCGACCAGCGGCGAGGTGTTGGTGCCGATCACCATGGAGATGGCCGGCTCGTCCACCGTGATCAGCGGCAGCGGAACCGGGTTCTCCGGGTCGGCCAGCGTCTCGCCGATCATGATGTCCGGGATGCCGGCGACCGCGCAGATGTCACCCGGGCCGGCCTTCTCGGCGGGCTTGCGGGTGAGCGCCTCGGTCATCATCAGCTCGGAGATCCGCACGTTCTGCACGGAGCCGTCGCGCTTGATCCAGGCCACGGTCTGGCCCTTGCGCAGCTCGCCCTGCTCGACGCGGAGCAGGGCGATGCGGCCGAGGAAGTTGTCGGCGTCGAGGTTGGTGACGTGGGCCTGGAGCGGGGCGTCCTCGTCGTAGGTGGGGGCCGGGATGTGCTCCAGGATCGTGGAGAAGAACGGCTCCAGGCTGGTGGAGTCGGCCGGGACCGTGCCGTCCTCCGGCTTGGTCAGCGAGGCGATGCCGTCACGGCCGCAGGCGTAGACGATCGGGAACTCGATCTGCTCCTCGTCCGCGTCCAGGTCGAGGAAGAGGTCGTAGGTCTCGTTGACGACCTCGTCGATGCGGGAGTCCGGGCGGTCCGTCTTGTTGATGCACAGGATGACGGGCAGGCGCTGCTGGAGCGCCTTGCGCAGCACGAAGCGGGTCTGCGGCAGCGGGCCCTCGGAGGCGTCGACGAGCAGGACGACACCGTCGACCATCGACAGACCACGCTCGACCTCGCCGCCGAAGTCGGCGTGGCCGGGGGTGTCGATGATGTTGATGGTGATCGGTTCCCCGCCGTCCTTCGGGTGGTACTTGACCGCCGTGTTCTTGGCGAGGATCGTGATGCCCTTCTCACGCTCCAGGTCGTTCGAGTCCATCACCCGGTCGTCGACCTGGTCGAGCTGATGGGCGGCGAAGGCACCGGCCTGCTTCAGCATGCCGTCGACGATGGTGGTCTTGCCGTGGTCGACGTGGGCGACGATGGCGACGTTGCGGATGTCGTGGCGCGTGGCCATATTGTGGCGTACTCCCGGAGTGTGCGGTCTGCCCTGCGCGTACGTCCGTGTCGCGCGGGTCCTGCCGGGCTGGACACGCCACGGCCTCACCCCATGGTACGTGGCCGCCGCCGAAGGGGCCTCCCCGGGCCGTCCTAGCCCTTGCTCTTGCCCGGGGCCGGCGAGACCTTCGCCCCCTTCTTCAGGAAGCCCATGTCCTCGTAGACCGGCGTCTGGAACCCGAAGGCCCCCGCGTTGACGACGTTCTTGCGCGCCCCCACCAGCTGCGGGCGCTGGTAGAGCGGGATGGAGCCCGCCGCCGCCCAGATCCGGGAGTCGGCCTTCTTGATCAGGTCCCGTGCCTCGTCCTCGTCCAGGGTGGTCCCGGCCTGGTCGAAGAGCTGGTCCACCTGGTCGGTGCCGACCCGGGTGTAGTTCTGCTCGACGTTCACCGAGCCGTCCGCCGCCGGCAGCGGCTTGGCGTAGATCGGCCGGGCGTCGGTCGCCGGGAAGGCGGTGGCGGGCCAGGAGTACAGCGCGAGGTCGTAGTCGCCGGCGGCGATGTGGTCCTTGAAGTAGCTCTCGTCGGAGACCTTGGTGATCGTCGCGCGGATGCCGACCTGCTCCAGCATGGCGGAGATCCGCTCGGCGACCGAGTTCAGGGTGTCCGAGCCGGGGCCGGAGGGCAGTACGAAGCGCAGCGCGAGCGGCTTGCCGTCCTTGGCGAGTGGCCCGGCCGGCGCGGCGGCCGGGGCGGCCGTGCCCTTGGGGGCGTAGGCACCGGGGGCGCCGCCGTGCCGGCCCTCCCGGGCCTGCTGGTCGCCGGCGGTCTCGTGGCGGTTGCCCTTGTCGTCCTCGCCGACGATGTACGCGCCGTCCTCGCCGCCCTCCGAGACGTCCTCGCCGTGGTGCTCGGAGCCCGCCGCCTTCTGGGTCTTGCGCTGCTCCTTCAGCGGGCCGCCGCGCACCCAGCCGGCGTCGGCGAGCAGCGCCTGGGCCTCCTTGGCGTCCTGGGCACCGAGCGCGCCGCTGTTGTCGGCGTAGGCGGCCTGCCCGGACAGGGCCAGGTGGCTGCCGACGGGCACG
>NZ_JACBWZ010000150.1 GCF_013870595.1 Streptomyces sp. WELS2
GCTCACTGTACATGGGAGCGCTCCCACAATCGTCGGTCAGCGTTATGCGCAGTATCGAAGGTCATCCAGCCAGGTGGAGGCGCATTGCCCACTGTGGCACCCGCTTTGAGGCCGGTCTCTCGCCGGGCGGCGCCATATGGAGTGATCGGTCCTATACGTGCGTTGAGGGAGAGTGCGATGAGCATGCGAAGAGCCCTTCGGGCCTTCGGCGTTGCCGGAGTGCTTATGGCAGGTTCGGTGGCCGGATTAGGCGTCCCGGCCTCGGCGGTCGCCTCGCCGGCGGCCGGTCAGTCCGCCGCAGGCGGCAGGGCATCGGCCGTCGCCGCGGCGCCGGCACTGCACGTGTCGGGCAACCGCCTGGTGACCGGGTCCGGTTCCACGTTCCGCCCACTGGGCGTCAACCGGTCCGGCGGGGAGTTCGGCTGTGTCCAGGGCAAGGAGATATTCGACGGGCCGACGGACCAGGCGGCCGTCGACGCGATGAAGGCATGGAAGATCAACACTGTCCGGATCCCGCTGAACGAGGAGTGCTGGCTGGGCACCGGGAACTTACCTCCCACGGCGCCCAGCGCGGCGGCGTACCAGCAGGCGGTCAAGACCTACGCTGACCTCCTGGTGGCCAACGGCATCAACGTGATCCTCGACCTGCACTGGACCTGGGGCGAGTACACCGGCCCCGGCGGAGGCTGCCCGGACGTCGCGGCCACCTGTCAGAAGCCGATGCCGGACGCGCGCTACGCCCCCACGTTCTGGTCCGAGGTGGCCACGATGTTCAAGGGGAACGGAGCGGTCATCTTCGACCTGTTCAACGAGCCGTACCCGGACGCGGCCAACAACTGGTCCGACGCCACGGCCGCTTGGACCTGTCTGCGTGACGGCGGCACCTGCGCCGGGATCACCTACCCGGTCGCCGGCATGCAGATCCTCGTCAACGCGGTACGCGCCACCGGTGCCACCAACGTGATCATGTCGGGCGGTCTGGAGTGGACGAACAACCTGAGTCGGTGGCTGGAATTCGAGCCGGCCGACCCCACCGGCAATCTGATGGCCTCATGGCACTCCTACAACTTCAACGGCTGCGTGACCACGTCGTGCTGGGACAGCAACATCGGAGCGGTCGCCGCCCAGGTGCCGGTCCAGGCCGGCGAGATCGGTCAGAACACCTGCGCCCATGACTACATCGACCAGGTGATGGCCTGGGCGGACGCCAACAAGGTCGGGTACACGGCCTGGACCTGGAACCCTTGGGGTTGCAGCGGTGGCAGTGTGCTCATCGAGGACTGGAACGGCACACCGACCAGCACCTACGGTGAGGGGTTCAAGGCGCACCTGCTCAGCCAGACCCCCGGTGATCCCGGCGGTGACACCACTGCGCCCACCGCTCCGGGGACTCCCACCGCCTCCGAGGTGACGGCCACCTCCGCGACCTTGAGCTGGGCGGCCTCCACGGACAACGTGGGTGTCACCGGCTACGACGTCGTCCGTGTCACCGGCGGCACCGAGACACAGGTGGCCGGCTCGGCGTCCAACCGGGCCACGGTCACAGGCCTGTCCGCCAACACGGCCTACACATTCGCCGTTTACGCCAAGGACGCGGCCGGCAACCGCTCCACCCGCTCGGCCACCGTTACCGTCACCACCACCGGCACCCCGGCGGGCACCTGCTCCGTCGGCTACCGCTTGGTGGGAGACTGGGGAAGCGGCTTCCAGGGCGAGATCACCATCCGCAACACCGGCACCGCAGCCGTCAGCAACTGGAAGCTCGGCTTCACCTTCACCGACGGCCAGACCATCAACAACATGTGGGGCGGAACCCCCACCCAGACAGGCGGCTTTGTGAGCGTAATCCCCGCCTCCTACACCGACGCCATCACCGCCGGCGGCTCCGTCACGCTCGGTTTCATCGCCAACAGGGGCGCCACGAACACTGCCCCGACCACCTTCACCCTCAGCGGCAGGACCTGCACCACAACCTGACCACAGCCGCTGCCCCGCAACCCGCATCAGCGGCGCCCCCGCAGTCGCCCCACCGCAACCACATCACCCCCTCCGTCGACGGGATCCCCGCCGCACACCCGGAAGTCGACTGGGCACAGCTGCGCGCCGTGGAGAAAGGCCGGCGCTCCCCGCTCGCCGCGCCGGCGAAGCAGGCCGCCCCCGCCTGACCTGTACCGCTGTCCGATGACGCCGCCCCTCCCCGGTGAGGTGGGTGGGGCGGCGTCGGTGCGCCAGCTGCCAGCGCAAGACCCACAGGTACGGCAGTGGCGGATGCCCCTTGTGCCGGGCTGTCCGGGGCCCCGCGTGGTGCGCTCCGCTGTTACTGTCGCCCACGACCGGCGAGCATCTGCTGGCAAGCCAGGGCGGTTGCCACGTCGGCGGCCGCGACACCGACCACGACGAGCCCCGGCTCCCTGACCTGCATCTCGTTGACCGGGGTTGCGTACAGCACCACGCCGCGCCCCCGAGGGTTCCGCCAGCCCGATGGCCGGGTGCGCCCGACCCGACGGCCTGTCTCAGCCCGGAGGGCCAGGCAACAACTGAGGGACCCTCCCCGCGAGCGCGGGGAGGGTCCCGACCGCCTGTACGCCCG
Source organism: Streptomyces sp. WELS2 (assembly GCF_013870595.1). Taxonomy (GTDB): domain Bacteria; phylum Actinomycetota; class Actinomycetes; order Streptomycetales; family Streptomycetaceae; genus Streptomyces. The sequence goes on from NZ_JACBWZ010000150.1 coordinate 2,591, forward strand.
GAACCGTGAACTCTGCACAAGTCATTTCGTTTGGTGTGATCTTGCGGCACGCTGTCGCATGTCGAGCGAGTTGGTCGAGCGGATGGTGCCGGACGGGTTGTGGGAGCTGTTTCAGCGGGTGGTGCCGCCGGCTCCGGTACGTCCGCAGGGTGGCGGTCGTAGGGGCGTAGACGGCACGGTGACGGGGAGGTCCTGGCGGCGATCGTGTTCGTCGCCACGAGGCTGGTGTGTGGGCCAGGCTGCATCGCTCGATCCTCGACGAACTCGGCAGTCAGGGTGAGCAGGACTGGTCGCGGTGCGCCACCGACTCGGTGAGCGTCCGGGCGGGGCCCCCTCGACATGCGCTCGGACTGAGCATCATGCAAAACTTGTGGTAGAGGCATGACAGCGGCAAAGGGTTTCCCTGCTGTGACGATCCTCTGATCGACCCGCAAGAGGTCCCTGGCACACCAATACTCAGCGGAACGCTGCTTGCAGCACAGGAGAGTTATCATGCCAGGAATCAAGCCGACCCAGGTCACATTCCTCAATCACGGCCAACAGACGGGCGAATATCTGTTGACCGACTCACATTTTGACTCTTTCGACGATGAGTCATACTTCACCCACGGCAACCCGACCGAGGCTCAGATCGAGGGACCCGTCGATGCACAGGTCACGTTCTTCGATGACCAACAATTCAAGTTCGACGAGAACGTACTCCTTGTCTCACTGAAGCGCGCAGGAACAGCCGATAACCCTGTCACCGTGGACGTGGCCCAGCAACGTCTCGGACCAGACAATCACGACAATGGTATCTACAAGGGAGAGCAAGACGACTTCGGATGGGTTCTCTACAAGCACGCGAAAGGCGATTGGGCAGAGCAGGTGCTTGACGTCGCAGGAACCTTCGCCAACATCGTTGCAGGCATTGAGGACAAGATTCCCGGCGCCGGCCAGTGGCAGGACTACGTCAGGATCGGCACGACCCTGATCCAACAACTCCAGGGGCTCAATACTCCCGGCAGTTCAGATAACAGCCAAGTCGACAACATCTCCAGCGTGTTGTTCGGCACCAGCAACTAACATCCTGCCAGTCTGTCGCCACAGAGGGTGGTCGCGGCGTGGTCCGAACGGCGACGCCCGCTCCTCGGCCTGCAGCGGGTCCGCCAATGCTGCCGCAAGGTGGCCATACATGCACAGCCCGACGACGCCGGGGCAACGCCGCCAGTGACGGCAACCGCGACTGCCCACCGGATGCGCCGAACGTCGCCACTATGGCCGTTCTGTGAAGGAAGTCAACGGCATGACCACCCGAATGCAGGTGCCCTCTCACGAGACACGTCTCGCCCTCGTCATGAACGGCGGGGTCAGCCTAGCCGTGTGGATGGGGGGCGTCACCCACGAACTGGATATCCTCCGTCGGGCATCCAGCGGCGAGTCTGTAGATTCGGTTGACCAGCGCGAACGAGAAGTCTTCGAAATTTGGAAGCAGTTGGCTCGGAAAGCCGGGACCAAAGTAGTGATCGATATCGTGTCCGGCACGTCCGCAGGTGGTATCAATGGGCTAATGCTCGCCACCACCATTGCGCGGGGAGGACCGCTGCCCTCGCTTCGCAGCCTGTGGAGGGAGTCGGCCGCGCTGGAAAAACTGCTGCAGCCACCGTCCCGGACAAGCGTACTCAACGGAGGGACCTTCGAAAACCAAGTACAAGATGCGGTGCAGCGTATAGGGGGAAGCGTCGACGGTAGCAAGCACCCAGTTACCCTGTTCGTCACAGCTACCGCTCTGGATGGACGCAGCCGCTCGTACCAGGACGGTTTCGGCACGCAGTTTCAGGTCCGCGACCATCGGCGTCTCTATCGCTTTCAGATGGACAAACATGTCGTGTACCACAAGCGGGACTCCGGCGAATGGGAATTCCAGGAGAGCATACTTTCTCATTTCGGAGACAATCACCTCCCCGCGCTCGTGCAGGCGGCACGTGCTACCGCAGGCTACCCAGTAGCCTTCCCGCCGGTGTCCGAATACCCTCTGATGCCGTACCGTATTCAGCCGGAGCCAGAACTCGACTTCCCCGCAAGTTGTGTGATTGACGGCGGTGTTCTCAACAACGCGCCGTTCGGTCCGGTCCTTGAAACCATCACCGGGCGGGAAGTCGACAACCCCGTCAGGCGCGTCGTCATCTATGTGGTCCCCTCGGTGGGACGGTTGGCCGAGGAGAGCACAAAAGACCAGTCGTGCGAGGGGATCCAGTGGGACTCGGCGGCTGTCAACGCGATCCGGTATCCGCAGGAGGTGAACCTGCGCTCCGGCACGGAGGACCTCGACGCTCGCCTGGGAGCGAGTGTCCGTGACCGACAATTGGAGCTGTACCAACGGCTGCACGAGGGCGCAAAAAAGGAGAAAGGAAACGGTAAGGGAGAACTCTTCGAGCATCTGCACGAGGCGGCGGGCAAGCTCATCAACGAATACCGCCGCAACCGGACCGCCGCGCTCCTGTATGACATACGCAAACGAATTAGTGAGGGTATTCCGACCAGCTCCCTCGTCGTGACAAGCGAATGGGACAGTGTCCGTATAGATAACATCCTGGGTGCGCGGGGCCGCCACCTCGACCCCAAGTGGCGGCACCCGAGCTGGATTCCGCGCTACAACGAGCCAATCGATTTCGATCTAGCCAAGGAATGGCACTGGGGGATCATTGCCGCAGAGCGTGTCATCCAGTGCCTCAGCGGGCACCTTCTTGAACTGCTCGATACACCCGACGCGAAGGACGAGGCCGTCGAACATGCTCTGGTCGGGGGCGGCCGGAAGGTGAGCGACTGTCTGCGCAGAGTGCTGGCCATGGTGAATTCCCTGCATTCCGAGGTCCGGATTAACGCCGATAAGAACGACCTGGCCGAAGAGGGCATTGCGCGTCTTTACGAGACGGTTTTCACCCGGCTAGGGCTCCCCGCTAGACTGCAGGAACTCGTCAACACGGCGAGCAATTCCTATACGAATGCACTGGTCGAGGCGGGGTTCAACAACAGCTGGACCACAGAGGATGTCGTTACAGCCTGCCTGACCGTTGAAGTCTTGACCCGAGCGTATGCGCCGCCGTCGAAGGTCGTGGAAAAGTTGCCGCCGAAATTCGAATTCATGCGGCTGGGCCCGGACACGATGAGCCCGCTGTTCCGCGAGGACCAATTCGACGGCTTCGGGGACCGTAAGCTCTACGGGTTCCGATTGTCCCACTTCGGCGCGTTCGTCGACGAGAACTGGAGACAGTCGGATTTCACCTGGGGCCGCCTGGACGCCGCCCATCACCTGCTGTACCTGCTCGGTGGCACGAGCGAGCAGGAACGCAGGCAAGAGGAGGAACTGCTCCACCGGGCCATCCTCGTGGCGGAGGCGCCGACCGATGGCGAACGACCGACGGAGAGCCGCGCCCGAACTTGGATGGAGCAGCACCTCGAACACCTCAAGAAGCCGGACGGACAGCTACTAAAAGAGCAGCTCGACACTCCTGCAGGCAATCACACCCTGAGAGAGGTCGGGAACGCGGTCTTGACGCTTCTAAGCAATGCCGGAGACCCCGATGATCCTGGTATCCCCAGCAGACCAACGCCAGGCTGGCTCAAAATCTGGCGGCGCACCGTGGAATACGGACGGTCCACCTTCGCCCGGCCACAGGACCTGCGAGGAAAGGATGCCAAGCTTTGGCAGCGTCGTCAGCAGACTTGGGTGCGCCGGGTACCGACGTACTACATTCGCCGCGCGGCGTGGAAGGCATACGACGACGACCTGAGAAAGGTACCCCGGGCAGTGATCACCGCCGCCAAACGGACAGCCGCCGCAGGTATCTTCGCTGCGTTTGCAGCAGGTGCGGCAGCGGGCCGGATCCGCCTGGCCACTCGCACGATGGCACAGGTCAAGGTGTGGCTTCGCTGGGTTACCACTGGAAAACGCTGACACCCGCGCGGAACCCTCACACTCGACGTTTCATCGCGGTCACCCTGAAACGCCGAAGGCAGTAACAACACCGATGATCCCGCAACGCGCAACAGAGCCCGACTGCCTTCACGCTGTCGGGCCCCGTCATCAGTGCCGGCAGGAGAGCGCACCCGATTCTGCGGAACGGGCAAGGTGTTTGACGCCGCGTTGTGCTGACTGACGTCCAGTGAGGGCGGAACGAGCCGATGCTGTTGGACCGAACGCCCAAGAGCGACGGTCGGTGGCGCGATCAACGTCGGAGCAGCGGCTGAGAACGCCCGTAAGGGCGGCCGCTTCTGCTTCGTTCACGCTCTGGCCGCCGCTCCATGACCGGAACACGACCGGGCCCCGGCGATCCACGCCGGGGCCCGGTTCCGGGTGCCGCGGGTTCAGCGGTCCGTCACTCGCCGCCACCGTAGGAACGGCGCACGGCGTCGGCGGCCTTGTCGGTCTGCGCGTCGTACTTGTCCCCTGTACGCTCGTCGACCATCCGCTCGGCGCTGTCGACACCCTTGTCGGCCTGGTCCGGATGGGCCTTCGCCATCTCCTTGGCCTTGTTCGCCATGTCTCCCAGCTTGCCCATGAGGCACCTCCCGGCGCTACGTGTGTGTCGTACCGGGCGGGGAGTACCCGTGGTGTCCAGTTCGAAGCGTGCGTGGCGGATCCGCCGTCATGCCGGGGTGAGGGCGGGCCCCCGGGCGGAACGTCGGCCGTCGCTCCGCGCCCGGTTCCGGGCGCTGCTGTGTTCCGGGCCCGCGGCGTGCCGCCGCCCCGAGGTCACTTCAGGTAGGGGCCATGACCGCTGATCTGGCCGGGACCGCCTGGCACGTACGCCCGGAAGTCCCCCCTTGCCCCGGGCCGCGACCGACAGGGTGCCGTTCGTGACGGTCTTCGCGTCCCCACGCCTTCGGGGCCTCCAGCGGGAGCAGGTGACCCGGTCGCGGATTTGGGGGGCACCAAGTCGTGCCCCCCGGTCGGCGCCGTCACCAGGGCCGCGGTGGTCCGCGCCTTCTCGGACAGGGCGTGGCGGTCAAGGCGTGGCCGAGGGCGTGCTGCAGCGTCTCGGGCGAGTCGTAGGCGCGGGGGCGGACCGGTAGTGCCCAGCGCCGTCTTCGCCGAGACGCCCGCCAGGGAACACATGATCCGCGTCGTCAACTGCGGCCACCCGCCTCCGTCCTCGTCCACCGCGGCGAGGTGGCCGAACGGGACCGAGGGCGCTCGGCGCCGCCCCTGGACCTCGGCATGGTGCTCGGGGAGACGTACCACGCCGACGCCTCCCCGTTGTGCCCAGCGACCAGCTGCTGCACACGGACGGCACCATCGAAACGCGCGACGCCGAGGGGGCCTTCAATCCCTGCCGCGGCGGCTGCGTGCCTGGTGCGCCCTGCCGCCGGAAGAGCTGCCGGAGCGGCTCCGCCACGACCTGCTCGCCTACAGCGGCGACCGGCCGCAGGACGACATCGCGGCGCTCGCCGTCCGCTTCACCGCCGGAAAGCCGCCACCGGCGAAAGCACGGATGAGCAGCGGCCGGCACGAGCCCTGGCGCCCGGGTCAGAACGCCGTGTGCGCGAACCAACGGTCCAGGAGCCCGGTGTCCCCCGCCACCTCGAAGACCGGTTCCCGGTGGGACCGGCGGCCGTAGAGCAGCAGCAGGAGGTCCGCGGCCGGAGCCCGGACGGCCGCGGAGTCCGCCGCCCCGGGGTGGGTCCCGCCGCCCGCCACCGGCCGGAAGCCGTCCGGCTCCAGCCGCACCCGCCACTCCTCGCCGACCGCGCCACCGACGTCCGTGCACCCGAACGCGAGGACCTCGCCGTCGCCGCGCAGTTCGCTCACCCCCGGCGCGAAGAGACCCGCGTACGGCAGGTTGACCAGGAACTCGTCGACACCGTCCGCGGCCAGCTCCGGGTCGACATCGGCGTCGCGGCCGACGGCACGCTCCGCGTCCACCCGGTGCACCAGCGTCTCGAACAGCATCCTGCGGGCCCAGAACCGGGCGTGCGGGTCGGCGCCCCAGGTCCACATCGCCGCGCCAGGATCGGTGTCCCGCAACACAGCGGCCACCGCGGGCATGCCCGCCGTCAGCCAGTCGGCGTAGTCCCGCACGTCCTCGGGAAGCCCCAGCTCGACCTCCCGATCGCGGGGAACCTCCTGCACCCGCCGGGACAGCAGGACGCAGAACCAGCGCTGCAGCGCTCCCACATGCCGGGTGAGATCGGCCAGGGTCCAGCCGGGGCAGGACGGTACGGCGCCGGCCGGGTCGGCGTCCCGCACCGCGTCGGCGAAGCGGCGGGTCTCCCGCCCGATCGCCTCACGGTAGGTGTCGTACGGCAGGGGGTGCCCCGCCCGGTTCGTCGTCGTCATCTGCAGCCGCCGTTCTGTGCCGTGCATTCGATCTCGCAGTCAGTGTGGCTGCTTGAGCGCACTCGAAGGTGAATCGGCCCCGGCGGTCGACAGGCGGGACCTCCCGAAGAGGGCCGGCTGGTCCGCGGTCCACGGGGCGTACACCGCCGTTTCGACGTCACCGCGACGTGCGGCGCGTTCGCTCGCCCGTGTTCTCGTACAGAGCCGTGGTGTGGAGCCACAACATGTACAGCGACCCCACACCAACGACCAGCTCCACAGTAGTCCCGAGGACTCCCAGTACCTGTTCGGCGTTCGCTCCACCGCCCACCAGCCGGGCCGGGGCCGTCGACGTCGCGCCCTACACCACCGCCTCCGTCGACGCGATCCGGTGCGACCCAGGCGAGGCCAAGACCGACGCCCGCGACGCGGCCGTCATCGCGGACGCCGCCCGCACCATGCCCCACACCCTGCGCAGCCTCAACCTGACCGACGAGGTCACCGCGGAGCTGACCGTGCCGGTCGGCTCCGACCAGGACCTCGCCGGTGAGGCCAACCGAACCGGCAACCGCATCCGCGGCCTGCTCACCCAGTTCCACCCCAGCCTCGAACGCGTCCTCGGCCCCCGCCTGGACCACCCGGCCATCACCTGCCTCTTTGAGCGCCACGGATCCCCACAGACACTCCGCAAGGCAGGCCGCCGCAAGCTCGTCGAGGTCGTCCGCCCGAGGGCACCGCGCATGGCCGAGCGGCTCGTCGACGACATCTTCACCGCGCTCGGCCAGCAGACCGTCGTCGTCCCCGGCACCAACACCCTGGACGTGATCGTCCCGTCGCCGGCGAAGTCGCCGGCCGCCGTCCATGAACAACGCCGGGCCCCGGAGACCAGGATCGAGGCACTGCTGGAGGCCCACCCTCTTTCCCAGGTCCTGACCTCGATACCCGGCATCGGAGTCAGGACCGCCGCCATCCTCCTGGCCACCGTCGGCGACGGCAGCTCGTTCCCGAGCGCCGCCCACCCGGCCTCCTACGCCGGCCTCGCCCCGGCGACCCGGCAGTCGGGGACCTCCATCCATGGCGAGCACGCTCCCAGAGGCGGGAACCGGCAGCTCAAACGCGCGATGTTCCTCTCCGCCTTCGCCGCCCTGCGCGATCCCGCCTCCCGCGGCCACTACGCCCGCTGCCGAGCCCGCGGCAAAACCCACACCCAGTCCCTCCTCCGCCTCGCCCGCCACCGCGTCAGCGTCCTGTTCACCATGCTCCGCGACGGAGCCTTCCACGAACCCAGAACCCAACGCCTTGCTTGACGAAGGACATAGACCTCACCGAACGGGTACCGCCCCGGGCGGGCGGAGGGCCAGCAGGGAGGGTACGGTCTCCGGCGCGGCGAGCCGCAGCAGTCCGTAGCCGATGCCGGCGACCCCGGTCATCAGCGAGGGGCTGTGCACCCCGCTCGGCATGCCGCACACCCAGCCCCGCGCCTCCAGCGCATCCAGGGTCACGGCGGCCTGCCGCAGTGCCGTGTCCGCCGCCGCCCCGCCCGCCAGGAGCAGCGGGTCCAGGTTGCCCAGGTCACCGTGGCAGAGGGAGAAGTTGTGCCCGAAGCCGTCGCGGGCCACCGTGGCCAGGGCCACCGCGCGTTCCTGGCGCAGCCGGGCGTCGTCCAGCTCCGCGCACAGCTCCACGCGGGCCAGGGCGATGCCCGCCGCCCCGTGGCACCAGAGCACGGGGTGGGACGCGGCGGCGCCGGGCGAGCCGTCGGCGCGTACGTCGCGCCAGTTGGCGGCCTCCGCGTCGAAGAGGGTCCGCTCGTACTCCAGCGCCTCCCGGGCGAGGGCGGCCAGCCGCTCGTCACCGAGCAGGCTCCCGGCCCTGGTGAGCGCCCAGGCGATG
>NZ_JACBWZ010000151.1 GCF_013870595.1 Streptomyces sp. WELS2
CCGGCCGCCCGCTCGTGCTGCTCGGCCGCTCCTCCGGCGGCTGGATCGCGCACGCCGTCGCCGAGCACCTGGCCGCGCTCGGCACCCCGGCCGCCGCCGTCGTCCTGGCCGACACCTTCTCCCGCGCCGCCGACCGCTCCAGCACCCGGCTGATGGTCGGGCAGCTGCTGGAGAACGAGGAGGCCGCCGAACTCCTCGACGACCAGCGGCTGGTGGCGATGGGCGGCTACTTCCGGGCGTTCGCCGACTGGACCCCGCACCCCCTGGACACCCCCGTGCTGCTGCTGCGCGCCACCGCCGAGGTGCCCGGCGCCGGGCAGGGCGCACGCGGGGCCGGCTGGGAGCACGCCCGGCACGTGGTCGACGTACCCGGCGACCACTTCTCGATGCTCGACGCCCATCATCGGACAACCGCCGACGCCATCGCGTCCTGGCTGCGCACGGAGGTACGGGGATGACCAACACCCCCATCGCACGAGAACTCTGGCTCCGCTCCTACCGCCCGGCGCCCGAGGACGGCGACCTGACGCTGGTCTGCTTCCCGCACGCGGGCGGCTCCGCCAGCTACTTCCGCCCCCTGGCGGACGCCCTGGCCGGCGTCGCCGAGGTGCTGCCGGTGCAGTACCCGGGACGGCAGGACCGGCGCGCCGAGCCGCCCCTGACGTCCGTCTCCCGGCTCGCCGACGAGATCGTCGCCGTCCTCGGGTCGCTGTCCCCGCGCCGGCTGGTGCTGTTCGGGCACAGCATGGGTGCCTGCGTGGCCTTCGAGGTGGCCCGCCGGATCGAGCGGGACTCCTCCGGCGGCTCCCACGACCTGCGCGGACTGATCGCCTCCGGCCGCACCGCCCCGCCCACCCTGCGCGACACCAAGGTCCGCTTCATGGACGACCACGCCGTCATCGCCGAGATGCGCCGCCTGAACGGCACCGACGACCGGCTGCTCCTGGACGACGACGTCATCCAGATGATCATGCCGGCCATCCGCGGCGACTACCTGGCGGTGGAGTCGTACCGGTACGAGCCCGGGCCGCCGCTGCGCTGCCCGGTCAGCGTCCTCGTCGGCGACGACGACCCGCAGGTCACCCTCGCCGAGGCCGAGGAGTGGCGCGCGCACACCCAGGCCGACTTCCGCCTGCGTGCCTTCCCCGGCGGCCACTTCTACCTGGCCGAGCAGCAGGACCGGGTGGTCCGGGCGCTCGCCGAGGACCTGGCCCGCTTCCGCTGACCGCACCCCCCTCGCGGGCCGGCGTCCCCGCGCCGGCCCCCAGCCCCCCCGACACAGAAAGAACGATCGATGGCAAACGAAGCGGCTGCCCCGGCACGCCCGCCGTTCGGACTGACCGTCCTCGCCGTGTCCCTGCCGATGTTCATGGTCGCGCTGGACAACCTGGTGGTCACCAACGCCCTCGCGTCCATCCGGCGCGACCTGGACGCCTCCGTCCAGGGCCTGCAGTGGGTCACCAACAGCTACATCCTCGGGTTCGCCGGCCTGCTGCTGGTCGCGGCCGGCCTCGGCGACCGCTACGGGCGCCGCAAGGTGTTCGTCACCGGGCTCACGCTGTTCGTGCTGTTCTCCGTCGGCTGCGCGCTGTCCACCTCCACCGGGGCGCTCATCGCGCTGCGCGCCCTGCAGGGCATGAGCGCGGCGGCCGTCCTGCCGCTGTCGCTGACCATGCTGACCGTGGCCGTGCCACCGGAGAAGCGGGGCGTCGCGATCGGCGTGTGGTCCAGCATCAGCAGCCTCGCCGTCGGCATCGCCCCGCTGATCGGCGGCGCCATCACCACCGGCATCGGCTGGCACTGGCTGTTCTGGCTGAACGTCCCGATCGGGCTCGTCGCCGTACCGCTGGTGCTGCGCGTGCACCCCGAGAGCCGCGGCGCCGCCGCCGGACTGGACCTCCTCGGGCTGCTGCTCGGCGCGACCGGCGTGCTCGCCCTGGTCTGGGCCATCGTGGACAGCAGCGACTACGGCTGGACCTCCGGCCGCGTCCTCGGCCTGTACGCCGCCGCGGCCGTCCTGCTGCTGGCGTTCGTGCTCTGGGAGCGCCGCGCCCCCGCACCGCTGCTGCCCCTGAGGATCTACCGCAGCCGCGCCTTCACCCTGACCAACCTCTCCTCCCTGGCCGTCTACTTCGGCCTGTTCGGCTCGATCTTCTTCCTCGCCCAGTACCTCCAGGTGGCCCGCGGCCACTCGCCGTTCGTCGCCGGACTGTGGACCCTGCCCTGGGCCGTGATGCCGACGATCTGCGCCCCGTACGCGGGCAAGCTCATCCCGAGGGTGGGCCCGGCCCGGCTGATCGCCGCCGGCCTCGCCCTGGCCGCCGTGGGCCTGGCCTGGTGCGCGCTGATCTCCGACCCCGCCACCGCGGACTGGCAGATGGTGGTGCCGTACATGCTGTGCGGCATCGGCACCGGACTGATCTTCGCGCCGAGCGCGACGGTCGTCGTCAGCTCCGTGCAGCCGCAGGACATCGGCAAGGCCTCCGGCACCAACGCGACCGTCCGGGAGATCGGCAGCGCGCTCGGCATCGCCGTCCTCACCACCGTGTTCACCGCCCGCGGCGGCGGCTACGACTCGCCCGGGGCCTTCACCGACGCGATGATCCCCGGCCTGTGGATCTGCGTCGCGGTCCTGCTGGCCGGCGGCGCGGTCGCGCTGGGCATCCCGGCCCTCAAGCCGCCCGCCGCCGCACCCGCGCCGGCCAGGCAGCCCGCCCTCGACTGAGCCCCGCACACGCTTCGGCACACGCCCCGACACACAAGGAGCACATCCCGCATGGTCACCTTCGCCGACCTGTACGCCGACTACGGCGTGAAGACCCCGCACCACCTCTTCGAGCGGCTGCGCGAGGACCGCCCGCTCTTCCAGGTCGAACTGCCCAACGGCGTGCCGCTGTGGCTGGTCACCCGGTACGCCGACTGCCGCGCCGGACTCGGCGACGCCCGGCTGTCCAACCGCATCGGCACCCGGATCGTCTCCCAGGACGTCCTGCCCGCCGACATCCGGGCCAGCATGGGCACCCACATGCTCCGGGTCGACGGCACCGACCACACCCGGCTGCGGCGCCTGGTCTCCTCGGTGTTCACCGCCAAGCGCATCGAACACCTCCGCCCGATGATCGAGCAGATGACCAGCGACCTGCTGGACAAGATGGCCGTCCAGGAACAGCCCGACGCCATCCGCGACCTGGCCTACCCGCTGCCCATGCAGGTCATCTGCGAACTGCTCGGCGTGCCCGTCGCCGACCACGAGCGGTTCCGCAGCTGGTCCAACGCCTACCTGGCGGGCGTCGGCACCCAGAACTTCCCCGTCGACGTGGTCACCGAGTTCGTCCACTACGTCCGCGACCTCGTCGCGCAGAAGCGGGCCGAACCCGACGACAAGCTGCTGTCCGCGATGATCGCCGCCCGGGACGACGAGGACCGGCTCGCCGAGCACGAACTGACCTCGATGTGCTTCCTGCTCATCATCGCCGGCTACGAGACCACCGTGAACCTCCTCGGCAACGGCACCGCCCTGCTGCTGGACCGGCCCGAGCTGGCCGAGCGGCTGCGCGCCGACCACGACGCCATCCCGGCCGCCGTCGAGGAGTTCCTGCGCTTCGAGAGCCCGGTGCCCGGCGCCAGCTTCCGCGTCGCCACCGAGACCCTGGAACTGGGCGGACAGACCGTCAAGGAAGGCGAACTCGTCCTGATCTCGCTGCTGTCCGCCAACCGCGACGAGCGGGTCTTCGACGACTCGATGACCTTCGACGCCGAGCGCGCCCCCAACCAGCACATGGCCTTCGGCTACGGCATGCACTACTGCCTGGGCGCCCCGCTGGCCCGGCTGGAGGCGCACATCGCCTTCCGCCAGCTGCTGGAGCGCTTCCCCCGCATGGAGCGCCAGGACCCGGCCGCCGAACTGCGCTGGCGCCCGGGCCTGGTGATGCGCGGACTGACCGAACTGCCCGTGAAGCTCAACCACTAGCCCCGCACCCCCGGGTGGCGGCCCGCCCCGGCCGCCACCCGACGCAAACCGAACACGCCCTACAAGCAAGGGAGTTCCGTGGTGACAGCCGACCTGGTGGCCGCGATCGAGTCACCGGACGCCGAGACCCGCGACTTCGCCGCCCTGCCGGTACCGGAGTCGTACCGGGCCGCGGTGCTGTTCAAGGACGAGCAGCACATGTTCGACGGCATCCCGGTCGCCGACCGGGAACCCGCCAAGGCCCTGCACATCAGCGACGTACCGACCCCCGAGCCCGGCCCCGGCGAGGCCCTGATCGCCGTCATGGCCAGTTCCGTCAACTACAACACGGTGTGGAGCGCGCTGTTCTCGCCCGTGCCGACCTTCGCGTTCCTCGAACGCTACGCCCGCACCGGCGGCCCCGCCGCCCGCCACGACCAGCCCTACCACGTGATCGGCTCCGACCTGTCCGGCGTGGTCCTGCGCACCGGCCCCGGAGTGCGCCGCTGGCACCCCGGCGACCGGGTGGTCGCGCACTGCCTGTCCGTCGAGCTGGAGGACGCGGCCGGCCACGACGACACCATGCTCGACCCCGAGCAGCGGATCTGGGGCTTCGAGACCAACTACGGCGGACTGGCCCAGCTCGCGCTCGTGAAGGCCAACCAGCTGATGCCCAAGGCCGCCCACCTGACCTGGGAGGAGGCCGCCGCGCCCGGCCTGGTCAACTCCACCGCCTACCGCCAGCTCGTCTCCCGCAACGGCGCCGGCATGAAGGTCGGCGACACCGTGCTGATCTGGGGCGCCGGCGGCGGTCTCGGCTCGTACGCCACCCAGTACGCGCTGGCGGGGGGCGCGATACCGGTCTGCGTGGTCTCCAGCCCGCAGAAGGCGGACATCTGCCGCGCCATGGGCGTCGAGGCGATCATCGACCGGAACGCGGAGGACTACCGCTTCTGGCGCGACGAACAGACCCAGGACCCCCGGGAGTGGAAGCGGTTCGGCAGCCGGATCCGCGAGCTGACCGGCGGCGAGGACGTGGACATCGTCTTCGAGCACCCGGGCCGGGAGACCTTCGGCGCCTCCGTCTACGTGGCCCGGCGCGGCGGCACCATCGTGACCTGCGCCTCCACATCCGGCTACCGGCACGAGTTCGACAACCGCTACCTGTGGATGCACCTCAAGCGGATCATCGGCTCGCACTTCGCCAACTACCGTGAGGCGTGGGAGGCCAACCGGCTCGTCGTCAAGGGCCGCATCCACCCCACGCTCTCCCGCAGCTACCCGCTCGACGGCATCGGCCAGGCCGTCGACGACGTCCACCGCAACCGCCACCACGGCAAGGTCGGCGTGCTCTGCCTCGCCCCGCGCGAGGGCCTGGGCGTCACCGACCCCGCGCTGCGCGAGCGGCACGAGAAGGCCATCAACCGCTTCCGCACCGCCTGACCCCCACCCTCAGGCCCACACAGATTGGCAGTACGCACGTGACCGAGAACCCGGTCGACAACGCCCCCCTCGCCTACCCCTTCGAGCGGCCCACCGCCCTGGAGCCGGCCCCCGAGTACCGGCGGCTGCGCGAGACCTGCCCGGTCTCCGGCATCCGCATGCCGAGCGGTGACCAGGGCCTCCTGGTCACCGACTACGACTCGGTGCGCACCGTGCTGTCCGACCCCCGGTTCAGCCGGGCCGCCACCGCCCGCCCCGGCGCCCCCCGCATCGGCACCGAACCGCAGAACGCCAAGAACCTGCTCACCATGGACCCGCCGGAGCACACCCGGGTGCGCCGGCTGGTCTCCAGGGAGTTCACCGCCCGCCGGGTGGCGGCGCTGCGCCCACGGATCCAGGCCCGCACCGACGAGCTGCTGGACGCCATGGAGCGCACCGGTTTCCCGGCCGACCTCGTGCCCGCGCTCGCCTTCCCGCTGCCCGTGACCGTCATCTGCGAACTGCTCGGAGTGCCGCTGGACGAACGCGAGCAGATCGCCGAGTGGTCCGGCACCGTCCTGTCCACCGTCTCCCTGCCCGTCGAGCGGATCGTCGCCGCGCACAACGGGCTCGCCGGATACCTCGGCGGACTCATCGCCGCCAAGCAGCGGCAGCCGGGCGACGACCTGCTGTCCGCCCTGGTGTCCATCCACGAGGCCGACGCCGAACGGCTCGACGAGGAGGAGCTGCTGCACCTGGCGATCACCCTCCTGATCGCCGGGCACGAGACCACCACCAACCAGATCGGCAACAGCGTCCTGGCGCTGCTGACCCACCCCGAGCAGTTCGAGGCGGTCCGCCGCGACCCCGCCGCCGTCCCGGCCGCCGTGGAGGAGCTGCTGCGCTTCGTCCCGCCGGGCGACGAGGCGACCCTGCGCATCGCCACCGAGGACGTCAAGCTGGGCGACACCCTGGTGCCCGCGGGCACCGCCGTCCTCGCCTCCCTGGCCTCCGCCAACCGCGACGGCGCGCAGTACCCCGACGCCGACACCCTCGACGTCGCGCGCGTCCCCGGCGCCCAGCACCTGGCGTTCGGCTACGGCATCCACTACTGCCTGGGTGCCGGACTGGCCCGGCTGGAACTGGAGATCGCCCTCGGCAGCCTGCTGCGCAGGTTCCCCACGCTCCGCCTGGACATCCCGGCCGACCAGGTGCCCCGGTCCGCCGGCCGGCTGATCCACGGCGTGACCTCGCTGCCCGTCGCCTGGTAGCGCCGGCCCGGCAGCGGTCCCGGAGGCACGCCCCCGGGACCGCTCCCGGTCAGCTCCCGGACGCCGGATCCGTCCGGGCCTCGAAGACGGCCAGGATCCGCTCCGCCGCCAGGGTCGCCGTCAACTCGCCCTCCCTCACCCGCCGTTCCAGGTCCGGGGCGGCCGCGCGGACCGCCGGATCGGCGTGCAGCCGGCCCAGCAGCTCGTCCCGGACCATCGTCCACACCCAGCCGACCTGCTGCTCCCGGCGCCGGTCCGCCAGCCGCCCGGTGCTCTCCAGCAGCCGGCGGTGCTGCTCCAGCCGCTCCCACACCGTGTCCAGACCGGCCGACTCGCGCGCGCTGCAGTGCAGCACCGGCGGCGTCCAGAAGGCGTCCTTGCCGTGCATCAGCCGGAGCGCGCCCGCCAGCTCCCGGGCCGCGGCCCGCGCGTCCCGCTCGTGCGGGCCGTCCGCCTTGTTCACGGCGATCACGTCGGCCAGCTCCAGGACGCCCTTCTTGATCCCCTGCAGCTGATCGCCGGTACGGGCCAGGGTGAGCAGCAGGAAGGAGTCGACCATGTCGGCGACCGCCGTCTCCGACTGGCCCACCCCGACGGTCTCCACCAGGATCACGTCGTAGCCGGCCGCCTCCATCACCACCATCGACTCCCGGGTGGCCTTGGCGACCCCGCCCAGCGTGCCCGCGCTGGGGGAGGGCCGCACGAAGGCCGCCGGGTCCACCGCGAGCCGCTCCATCCGCGTCTTGTCACCGAGAATGGAGCCGCCCGTGCGGGTCGAGGACGGGTCGACGGCGAGCACCGCGACCCGGTGCCCCAGCGAGGTCAGCATCGTGCCGAACGCGTCGATGAACGTCGACTTACCGACACCGGGCACCCCGCTCACCCCGATCCGCCGCGCCCGCCCGCTGTACGGCAGCAGCTCGGTGAGCAGCCGCTGCGCCAGCTCCCGGTGCTGTGGCCGGGTGGACTCCACGAGCGTGATGGCGCGGGCCACCAGGGCCCGCTTCCCGTCGAGCACACCCTTCACATACGTGTCGAGATCGATCGCTGCCATCGCCGCTACAGCTCGTGACCGAGGTCGGCCGCCAGCCGCCGGACCAGGTCGTGGGCAGCGTCCGGGATCACCGTCCCGGGCAGGAACACCTCCGCCGCGCCCATCTCCCGCAGCGTCGGCACGTCCTGCGGCGGGATCACCCCGCCGACCACGATCATGATGTCCTCGCGGCCCTCCTCGGCGAGCTTCTCGCGCAGCGCCGGCACCAGCGTGAGGTGCCCGGCGGCCAGCGAGGACACCCCGACCACGTGCACATCCGCCTCGACCGCCTGCCGGGCGACCTCCTCCGGCGTCTGGAACAGCGGGCCGACGTCCACGTCGAAACCGAGGTCGGCGAAGGCCGTCGCGATCACCTTCTGGCCGCGGTCGTGGCCGTCCTGGCCCATCTTCGCGACCAGGATGCGCGGCCGGCGCCCCTCGGCCTCCTCGAACGCCTCCACCAGCGCCCGGGTGCGGTCCACCGACGCCGACTGCCCTGCCTCGTTGCGGTACACACCGGAGATCGTACGGATCTGCCCGGCGTGCCGCCCGTACACCTTCTCCAGGGCGTCGGAGATCTCGCCGACCGTCGCCTTGGCGCGGGCCGCGCGCACCGCCAGCTCCAGCAGGTTGTCCGTGCCGTCGGCCGCCCGGGTCAGCGCGTCCAGCGCGTCCCGGCAGGCGGTCTCGTCCCGCTCCGCGCGCAGCCGCCGCAGCTTCTCGATCTGCTGGGCGCGCACGGCCGAGTTGTCGACCTTCAGCACCTCGATCTGCTCGTCGCTGTCCACCCGGTACTTGTTCACGCCGATCACCGGCTGCCGGCCGGAGTCGATGCGGGCCTGGGTGCGGGCCGCCGCCTCCTCCACGCGCAGCTTCGGGATGCCCGCGTCGATGGCCTGCGCCATGCCGCCCGCCCGCTCGACCTCCTGGATGTGC
This sequence comes from Streptomyces sp. WELS2, assembly GCF_013870595.1. Taxonomy (GTDB): domain Bacteria; phylum Actinomycetota; class Actinomycetes; order Streptomycetales; family Streptomycetaceae; genus Streptomyces. The sequence goes on from NZ_JACBWZ010000151.1 coordinate 8,612, forward strand.
GCCCACGCCTTGCGGGCCAGGTCGTACGTCAGCCGCTCCACGTACGCGCTGCCGCCCCACGGGTCGATGACCCGGGTGGTGCCCGACTCCTGCTGGATCAGCAGCTGGGTGTTGCGGGCGATGCGCGCCGAGAAGTCGGTCGGCAGCGCCAGCGCCTCGTCGAGCGCGTTGGTGTGCAGCGACTGGGTGTGCCCCTGGGTGGCCGCCATCGCCTCCACGCAGGTGCGGGTGACGTTGTTGAACACGTCCTGCGCGGTCAGCGACCAGCCCGAGGTCTGCGAATGCGTGCGCAGCGACAGGGACTTGGGGTTCTGCGGGTCGAACTGCCGCACGAGCTTCGCCCACAGCAGCCGGGCCGCGCGCAGCTTGGCGACCTCCATGAAGAAGTTCATGCCGATCGCCCAGAAGAACGACAGCCGGGGCGCGAACGCGTCCACGTCCAGGCCCGCTTCGCGGCCCGCCCGGATGTACTCCACACCGTCCGCGAGGGTGTACGCCAGCTCCAGGTCGGCCGTCGCGCCCGCCTCCTGGATGTGGTAGCCGGAGATGGAGATGGAGTTGTAGCGCGGCATCCGCTGCGAGGTGTACGCGAAGATGTCGGAGATGATCCGCATCGACGGCTTCGGCGGATAGATGTAGGTGTTGCGGACCATGAACTCCTTCAGAATGTCGTTCTGAATGGTCCCGGCCAGCTTCTCGGGCGGTACGCCCTGCTCCTCCGCCGCCACGATGTACAGCGCCAGCACCGGCAGCACCGCGCCGTTCATCGTCATCGACACGGTCATCTTGTCCAGCGGGATGCCGTCGAACAGCTGCCGCATGTCGTAGATCGAGTCGATGGCCACGCCCGCCATGCCGACGTCACCCGTCACCCGCGGGTGGTCGCTGTCGTACCCCCGGTGCGTGGGCAGGTCGAACGCGACCGACAGGCCCTTCTGACCGGCCGCGAGATTGCGCCGGTAGAACGCGTTGGACTCCTCGGCGGTGGAGAAGCCCGCGTACTGCCGGATCGTCCAGGGCTGGTTGACGTACATCGTCGGGTACGGGCCGCGCAGATACGGCGCGATGCCCGGGTAGGTGCCCAGGAAGTCCAGGCCCTCCACGTCACGTCCGGTGTACAGCGGCTTGACCCCGATGCCCTCCGGGGTCTCCCACACCGGCTCCGCGTCCCCGGTGGCCCGGCGCAGCGCCGCGCGCCACTCGTCCTCGGTGCCGCCCGTGACCGGGGTGCCCAGCTCGATGCCGGAGAAGTCGGGGATTCCCATCAGGACACTCCCATGCGGTCGAGGGTCGAGGACAGCACATCCACGGCGTCACAGCCCGCGAAGACGTACGAGTCGATGCCGGGGTACTCGCCCCGGCCCGCCAGGGACACGTGCCGGGCCCCGGCCGCGCGCAGCGACCCGGCCACCTGCCCGGCCTGTTCGGCGTAGAGCGCGTCGCTGGAGCACACCACGGCCTCGGTGGCGCCGCTGTCGGCGAAGGCGCCCTCGGTGACCGGCTCGATGCCGCCGGCCTGGAAGAGGTTGGCCGCGAAGGACGCCCGCGCGGTGTACTCGGCCGGGGAGCCGATCGTGGCCAGGTAGATCCGGGGCCGGGCGCCGGTCCTCGCCAGATGGGCGTCGGAGCGGGCGCGCAGCTCCTCGTACGCCTCGTCCCGGCGCACCCGGGGCAGACCGCCCGAGGGAGGCTCGGGCGCGGGCGGGCGCTCGACCGGCTTCTCGGTCAGCAGCGGGAACTCGCTGACCCCGGTGATGGGTTCGCGTCGCCGGGCGAGCCGCTTGGAGCGCTCCGCCCAGGTCGTGGCGAGATCGGTGCGCAGCCGGCCGGAGCGCAGCACGGCCGCCTGCCCGCCGTCGCGCTCGACGGACCGGAAGAACCGCCAGGCGGCCTCCGCCAGGTCGGCGGTCAGCCGCTCCACGTACCAGGAGCCGCCCGCCGGGTCGACGACCCGGGCCAGATGGGACTCCTCGATCAGGATGGTGGAGGTGTTGCGGGCGATCCGCCGGGCGAACGCGTCGGGCAGCCCCAGCGCGTGGTCGAACGGCAGCACCGTCACCGCGTCCGCGCCGCCCACAGCCGTTTGACGACCCCCGGGAGCACGCATGACCATCATGCAGCCCGACCTGAGC
>NZ_JACBWZ010000152.1 GCF_013870595.1 Streptomyces sp. WELS2
AGCGGAATGCTGACGCTGGGGCCGGTGTCCCGGTACCTGGCGGAGGCGGAGGACTGCGCCGGTCAGGGGTGACCGGCACCGGGCGCTCCCGCTCCGGGTCCGCGGAGCCCGGTCACTCCGCGAGCTTGTCGCATACCTCGGCGGTCAGCCGGTCGGCGTCGTCGAGTGCGGCGGTGAGGGTTCGCGGAGTCGTGCCGAGGGATGAGAAGAGCTTGTGGGCCCGTCCGGCGAAGTCCGCGGGGGCGTTGGCGAGTTGTCCGGCGGCGCGTACCGCTCCCTTCTCGTTGAGGACCCAGTGCCGGGCGTGGGCGTGGAGGGCGTGCACGAGGAGTCCGACCGCGCGGAAGAGACAGCCGGAGACGAAGAAGACGTCACCTCGGGCCGCCCCCTTGCGGGCGCCGGCCAGGATGAACGGTGCCTCCCAGCGGGCGTTGTCGACGAGCGCCCGGCGCAGTGGCTCGGGGTAGTGGCGCGTCTGCTCCCGCAGGGCACGCAGCTCACCGCCGGGGTCGGCGAGGATGCGGCCGAGGGCCAGCTCACCGGCGTAGGAGTGGGAGTACACGCCCAGGGGGTGGCCGGGCTGGGCGCCGATCTCGAACCGTCCGGCGCGGCACTGCCGCCAGACGCGGTGCACGCGGTCCAGATTCCGGTAGATCCAGTCGACGCGGTGGCCGTCGACGGTCAGCCAGGCGCCGCCGTCCACCCACGGCCCCCAGCCGCCCGGCTCGGTCACCTCCACCGGCCCACCGGTCAGCTCGGCCGCGAGCAGGCGCAGGGCGGCGGTGTCGAGCGGCGGCCGGTAGTACAGGCCCAGGTCGAAGTCGGAGTCGGGACCGTGGGTGCCTCTGGCCCGGCTCCCGCCCAGGCACACCCCGACGACGCCGCCGACACCGGCCAGCCGGTCCGCGATCTCCGTCAAGCGTTCCACGGTGCCCAGTCTGCTGGGGCGGATCGCCCCGCGCGACCGGATTACCGGGCCACGGGGGGCTCTCGCAGGGCCTTCGCGATCAGGTCGTGGATCAGGTGTTCGCCGGGGGCCCGGTTCTCCTTGAGGACGGCAAGGTCGTCGGGGCCGAACCAGCGGTACGCGGTGTGTTTGGACCACTCCAGGACGGGGCGGTCCAAATCGCCGTCGACCTCGACGAGGTAGTCGGCCTCATGGCGCGGTCCGGCCCCGTCGTCGCCGTTCCAGGTGGTGATCCCGAGCAGGCGGCGGACACGGCGCAGGCGCCAGCCGGTCTCCTCTTCGATCTCGCGGGCGAGGGCGTCCGGCAACGACTCGCCGGGCTCGACGTGCCCGCCGACGATGTCCCAGCAGTCGGGGAAGAGCCGTCGGCGGGGGCCGCGCTTCTGCGCGAAGGCCCGGCCGTCCCGGTCGAGGACGACGGCACCGACCGTCCACGCCTCGCCGGGGGCGGGTACGGGGAACTCGACGTCGTCGTCCACGGTCACGCGGTGCTGGTCGTCCGGCATGCCCTCACCCTACGGCCGTCTCAAGGCCGTGTCCGGCCGTCGGGCCGGCCGGCGGTGATGCCCGCGAGGATGAGGTCGATGCCGGCGAGGAACTCCGCCCGGTCGTCGTGCTCGCGCAGCTGCCCGGCGACATCGCGGGTGAACGGGTACTGGTCGGGATCCAGTTCACCCCACGCGGTCGCCACGGCATCGAGGAACGCGGTGCGGTCCGTGTTCGCCTGGGCCGCCCGGGTGTTGGCGGCGTTCTGGCCCGCCACTCCGAGGATGTAGCTCAACAGCGCGGACGCCGCGGTGAACTGGGCGGCTTCGGGCACCTGGAGCGCCCGCACCTGGCGTCCGATGCGCTCGAAGACCCCCAGCATCGGCGACCTCCCCGGCGTGCGCGGGAGTTGGGCGAGCGTGGTGCCGACCCATGGGTGGGCGTCGATCGCGTCGAACACCCCGAGCGCGAGCGCGCGGATCGCCTCCTGCGGCGTCGCGCCGGTGTCGTCGCCGGCGAGGGTGGGGGCGATGACGGCGTCTATGGCGGCGACGAGGAGTTCGGTCTTGCCCGCGACGTGCCAGTAGATCGCTCCGGGGCCGGTCGCGAGGCGCTCGGCCAGCGCGCGGAACGTGAGTCCGCCTTCGCCGACGGTGTCGAGGAGTTCGACGGCGGCGGCGACGATGCGCTCCCGGGAGAGTGGTTCCTGCCGTCGCTCCGGACGACTCTTCCTGCTTGCCATGGCTTCAGTCTAGGCGCTCTGGAACGCCATTCCAGCTTGACAAGTCCTGGAACGTCGTTCCATTGTGAGTGCCGCTGGAACACTGTTCCAGTCGGTTGGCGGAACACCGCTCCAGTCGTGCTTGGCCGATCCGCCGGGTGTCCGCCCGGCGGTCCCCGATCCGGAGGGAAACCCCATGACCATCACCCCTGTCACGATCATCGGAGCGGGACTCGGCGGACTGACGCTCGCCCGGGTTCTCCATGTGCACGGCATCCCGGCGACGGTCTACGAGGCGGAGTCCTCACCGACGTCCCGCACCCAGGGCGGTCTGCTCGACATCCACGACCACGACGGGCAGCTCGCGCTCAAGGCCGCCGGGCTGCACGAGGAGTTCCTCGGCATCATCCACCAGGGCGCCGAAGCCTCCCGGGTCCTCGACAAGAACGGTCGGCTCCTGCTGGACGAGCCGGACGACGGCACCGGCGGGCGTCCGGAGGTGCCGCGCGGCGAGCTGCGGCGGATCCTGCTCGACTCGCTGCCCGCCGGCACGGTCCGGTGGGGGCGCAAGGTCACCTCGGTGCGGCCCCTCGGCGGCGGCCGGCACGAGGTGACGTTCGCGGACGGGACCGCCGTGACGGCCGGCCTGCTCGTCGGCGCGGACGGAGCCTGGTCCCGGGTCCGTCCGCTCCTGTCCGAGGCCAGGCCCGAGTTCGTCGGGACATGCCTGATCGAGACCTGCCTGTACGACAGCGACACCCGCCATCCGGCCGCCGCGCGGGCCGTGGGCGACGGCTCGCTCTTCGCCCTCGCCCCCGGCAGGGGCATCTCCGCCCATCGCGAGCCGGACGGCGTCCTGCACACCTACGTGACGCTCCGCAAGCCACAGGAGTGGCTGGACTCCCTGGACTTCGGCGACACCGCGGGCGTCACCGCCCGTATAGCCGCCGAGTTCCACGACTGGGCCCCGGAACTCACCGCCCTGATCACGGACGGAGAGACCCCGCCTGTCCCCCGCGCCATCCACGCCCTGCCGATCGGACACCGCTGGGACCGCGTGCCCGGCGTCACACTGCTCGGCGACGCCGCCCACCTGATGCACCCGTCCGGCGACGGGGCCAACCTCGCCATGTACGACGGCGCCGAACTCGGCAAGGCCCTCGCCGCGCACCCGTACGACACCGAGGCCGCGCTGGCCTCGTACGAGGAGGCGCTCTTCCCCCGCGGCGCCGCCGTCGCCGCCATGGCTTCCCGCGTCCACGCCCTGTGCCTCGACGACAACGCCCCCTACAGCCTTGTCGACTTCTTCACCGGCCACGGGCAGCGGACGGAGTGAACCACCCGCGCCCCGGCCGGCGGGTTGCGGGTGGCGACCCGGATGCCGCGGCACCCGCCGTTGCCCCCTGGGGGCGTCCACAGCCGGCGAAATCCCGGGGGCCGGCAGGGCCAAGCGCCGTACGCGCGGCTCCGGACGCCGGCGGAAAGGCACCCGGCGTCAGGACCGGGACACACCGCTCCTCGACCAGCCGCGCGCCTCCCCCTCGTCGATGAGGCGCCGCCCGGCCCGCCACAGCGCGGAGGACGCCTCCCCGATCACGGCCTTGCGGGCGCGGACGTCGTCCGCGGTGATGCCCGGGGTTCGCCATGTGCCGCCACGGGCCATCCAGTTGAGCAGGAGTGGCTGGAGCCGGTCCATCGCCTTGGCGAACTTCGCCTCGGGGGTGCGGCGTTCCTCGAACTCGTCCCACAGGGAGCGCATCCGCCGGGCCTGGTCCGCCGGCAGCAGTCCGAACAGCTCGTCGGCCGCGGCGGCTTCACGCTCCTGCTGACCGGCCCCCGCGGCACTGTCGTACAGCGGGGTGTCACCGGCGTAGATCTCGACGAGGTCGTGCAGCAGGACGAGCTGGACGGTGTGCCCGACGTCGATGGGCTGGTCGGAGTGTTCGGCGAGGATCACCACCATCATCGCCAGGTGCCATGAATGCTCCGCGTCGTTCTCGCGACGGTCCGCGGCGGCCAGCGGGGACTGCCGGAGGATGGTCTTCAGCTGGTCCACCTCCACCAGGAAGGTGAGTTGGGCGCGCAGTCTTTCCTCGAGGTCGTCGGGGAAGGGTGTCTTCTCCGCGAGCAGGCTTCGCCGTTCATCGCTCATGCGCTCATCGTGGCAGAGGGGGGTACGGCCGCGCCGGTTCCCCTCGCCTCCCGGTGTGAGAGGCTCCAGGAGAGTGAGAGGGCGGGGAGCATGACCACATGGGGGCTGATCGTCGAGACCACCACGGGCTCGGCGGATCGCAAGCACACCGAGGCCTGGGTGATGGTGCACTTCACCGGGTCTCGTGAGCAGGCGCTCGCGGAGCTGGAGCGGCGGGCGCGGAGCTACTCCCCCGAGCATCCCAGGTTCCCCAAGCGCCGCCGGCTGTTGCGGGACGGGGACGGTTTCCTCCTTGTCGTCGACGGAGCGACGCAGTCGTTCCTCACCCGCTTCACCGTGGCGGAGCTGCTGGAGGACTCCGAGGCGCGCTGAACCACGGCCGGAGTGTGCGGCCCCTGTCAGGTCTGCGCCACGGACTCCGCCTCCGCGCCGTACAGCCGGGCCGGATCGAAGCGCATGCCGGTGAACTGGCCCGCGAGTTCGAGGGACAGTACGCCGTGCAGCCGGGTCCAGAAGGCGAGGGCGCGCCGGAGGGCCGACGGGGGTGCCGGGTGCTGTCCGGCCCAGGCCCGGTGTGCGTGCAGATGCTCCTCCAGGTCAGACACCGGCGCGTCGGGGGCTTCCTCCGCGGTGCAGGCGTCGAGGATGACGGCCATGATCTCCGAGGCGATCCGGGTGGTGTCGTCGGGCGCCTGGTAGCCGGGCACCGGGGTCCCGTAGACGAGGAAGTAGCGCTGGGGGTCGGCCAGGGCCCACTCGCGCAGGGCCTGCGCGAGGCCGTGGAGGTCGGTGCCGGCCTCGGCGCGGGCGCGGAAGGTGTCGGCCAGGCTGCGGTAGGCGTCCCTGATGAGCGCCGTGATCAGCTCGTCGCGGCCGGCGAAGTAGCGGTACAGGGCCGGTCCGCTCATGCCCATCCGCTTGGCGATGGCGTTGAGGGAGAGCGCGGAGGCCCCCGCGGTCGCGATCTGCTCCCAGGCGTGCTCCTTGATCTCCTCCCGCACCTGGGCGCGGTAGCGCTCCCTGGGAGTGCTCGCTTCCGGCTTGCTCACGGCCGTCTCCCCGCTCTCTCGGCAACTGGCGGTTAGAACCTATCACCGACGCTACCGACCGTCGCCACGGAAGGGGCTACCGCCTGCAACGGCCGCGAGGTTCTCCGGAAACAGGAGGGCTGTCGTGGCAGGGACTCCTCGACCAGGTGCGTTGCCGCGCGTCATGCGCCCCGGGGGCCTGCGGATCCGGCGCGCGGCCGTGCCCATGCCCGATCCCGGCCCGGGGCGGCTCATGATCGCCATGGAGGCGACCGGGCCCCTCGTTCGCCGAGCGGCAGACGCGCCGCGGGGCGGTATCCCGGCCGACCGCCGTCTCGCTGCCGTCGCGGGCGACCGAGGCAGGCCGGGGAGGTCCGTCCGTCACTCCTTCGGCCCCGTACCACGGCCCTCCGAGGGGCGCGCGTACGCCGTCCGGTCGAGGCTCTCCATACGGCACGACTGAAATCGACGTAGGTGAGGGTGGTGGCGATGGCGATGCGCACACGGGCGTTGGTGTCGGAGTTCCTCGGGACTCTGCTTCTGGTCTTCTTCGCCGTGGGCTGCGCGGCTCTGGGGGTCGAGTTCATCGGCACCCTGGGCATCGCGCTGGCCTTCGGCTTCGTGCTGCTCGCCCTCGCCTACGCGCTCGGGCCCATCTCCGGGTGCCACGTCAATCCGGCGGTGACCCTGGGCATGCTGTGCGCCCGCCGCATCGACGTGGCCACCGCGATCGGCTACTGGATCGCGCAGTTCGTCGGCGGCATCGCCGGGGCGGCCCTGCTCTTCCTGCTCGCCGAACAGGTGCCCGGCTTCCATGCCCACGGCGCCTTCGGCAGCAACGGCTACGGGGACCGGTCGGCGGTGCACATCAACACCGGCGGCGCGTTCCTCGCCGAGGTCGTCCTCACCTTCCTCCTCGTGTTCGTGGTGCTCGGGGTGACACACCGGGTCGCGGTCGTCGGCTTCGACGGTCTGCCGATCGGCATCGCCCTCGCCGTCATCCACCTCCTCGGCATCCCGCTGACCGGTACGTCGGTCAATCCGGCGCGCAGCCTCGGCCCCGCCCTGTTCGCCGGTGGTCCCGCGCTGTCGCAGCTGTGGTTGTTCATCGTCGCGCCGCTGGTCGGCGGTCTGCTCGCGGCGCTCGTCCACCACGTGACGCACCCGGCGGGCGAGGAGCGCACGATCGCCGACGAGGTGGCGGCGACCTGATGACCCGTCAGACATGCGGCTCCGCGACCATTGCGGCGAACTCGTCGGGGGTGGTGAGACGGACGCCGGGGGCTCGGCCTTCACACACTCGGAACCCGTTTCCTCCCCCGCGACGACCAGGCCGGTTTCCTTCGAGACGCTGTCCGGCGACCTGCCGCCGGCGCGCTCGGTCAGCCCGTTCCTCCGCTTGCGGGAGAGGACCGGTCATCGCACCGGTGACCACGCCCTTCATCCCGGCCAACGGGCCCGCGTCGGCGTCACTCTCCGGGCACAGGGTGGGTTTTGTCCGGTCAGCCCACGAGTGGGCCACCGACCGAAGCGGCCGGCACGGGCCGCGCTCCCTCGGGTGGTGACGCCACGGTGACGGGCTTGCCCACATCCGTCAGGTTCATCGTCGAAGAGACCTTCATGCCGCCGAGATCGCATGCCAGAAGGGCGCGGGTGATCAGTCCCTCCTTGGTGACCCACACATCGGCGGTCGCCGGAAGTTCGTCACCGGTCATCGCCATCGCCTCTTCCGCCTTCTCGCGACGCTCCTTCACCATCCGCAGCAGCAAAGGCTTGTGGTCCAGCTTCCCGGTGTAATGCCGAGCCGGAACTCCGTTCACCTTCTCCTCGCCGGCGGCGGTGAGGCTGTGCGCCATGCTCACCTGGCGCAGCACGAACTCCGGGTCGTTGAGGGGCGCACGCAACAACGCGTGGACTTCGGCCTCGTCCCGGGAAGTGGACCGCCAGCCGGTGTCGCCGTTCATTTCCTCGGGCATCCGGAAAGAGACGGTGCTCCCGTGGAAGATCTCGTCCAGGCGCACCGCCGCATCGGGGGAAGCGCCGGCATGGGTCAGTGAGACCTTCAGGCTGCCCCGGTCGGCCTTCATGTCGAAGGCACCCTTCACCGTGATGGTGAAGTCCTGGCCCATGCCGGTCAGCCTGATCCGGTCGTCGATCCGGGCCGTGCTCCGCTGCGTGGTGTCGACGGCGGCCCGTACTTCCCGGCCCGCGTCGACGGCCGGTGCCGGAGACGACGCCGCGGACGTCGTCTGTTCCCTGCCCCCGGCCGCCCGGCCCCCGGAGGCCGACGAGCAGCCGGACGCGAGTACGGCTATGGCGCTGACGCCGACGAGAGTGGCTGAACGCCGCATGTGATCCCCGTAGGTGGTGTTGGGACAAGGCGGAGTTCCCCTTGTTGCAGAACGGCAGTCTATTGCCCCAGGTCAGTGCGTCCTGCCCGCGCCGCGATTCGCCCGCGGGGCATCCCTTGGGGAAGGGCGTTCCCGGCGGCTGAGGCCGGAGGCCCTGCTCGCCGACGAGGTGGGCGGCCGACCCGAGGACACCTTCGCCCCCGTCGTCGCGGACACCCCCGGCCCCCACGGCAAGACCACCACCCGGCACCGCGACGAGTCCGGTGGGTCATGGCGAAGGCGCTCCCGAAGCACGGCCGCGCGATCGGAGACCGCCGCCGAGGCCCGCCGCGAGTGAACCCGCCGAGCGGATCCGTCCGCTCAGCGGCCGACGGCGGTACCCGCCGCGCCCGGGGCCTGCCGTCCGTCCGGTTCGATGTCGTCGTCCAGGTCCTCCAGGAAGCCGGCCAGGATGTCGGTGACCTCGTCCAGGGTGCGGGCGCTGAAGAGGACCGGCTGGTAGCCGCGGATGTCGTAGGGGGTGGCGAGCATGGCGTCGATGTCCAGTGGCCGGACGTCGGCCGCGCCCAGCCGGCCGATCTCGCCGTAGGAGGACAGCAGGGCCGCGCCGTACGCCTTCGGGGCCCCGCCCTCGTCGAGGACGCCGTACTCCAGGGTGAACCAGTACACGTCGCTGATCATCTGCAACACGTCCGCGCGCTCGACCCGCATCGCCGCCTTCCCGATCAGGCGGTAGATCCGGGCGAAGGCGGGCGAGGCGAGGTGGATGCCGTGGCCGAAGACGTCGTGGATGACGTCGGGCTCCGGGGTGAACAGCGGTACGGCGGGGTGCCGGACGAACTGCACCGCGTGGAAGTAGCCGTCCGCCATCGATCCCAGGAACCGTTTGTTCTCGACCACTCCCCCGGCGAGGGTGAAGTCGAACCCCGTCAGCCGCCGCAGGCGGGCGCCGACCTCGGCGTGCTGCGGGATGTGGTCCGCGGGGACCGGCGCGTGCTCCCTGGCGTCGAGGGCGGCACGGCACGCGTGTTCGTCCTGGGCCGACCACAGCGCCCGGTGGACGGTGCGCCAGGTCCTCTCCTCGTCCTCGGTGTAGTCGACGGGCGGGGACGGGTCACCCACCCCGTGGCCGCGGGCCCGCGCGGCGATCTCCCCGCGGCGGTGCAGATAGTCCGGATCGCTCAGACCGGGGTGCGCGCCGGCCTCGCCCAGTCGGCCGTCGGCCGCGACGGGCGTTCGCACCTGGATGCCGCTCATGAACCGATCATTCCTTCCCGTCCTGGTCGGTCGGGCGGTACTCGGGGCAGCGGACTCCTGTTCCCGGCCGGCGCGCCGGTCTGGCCGACGGCATGGTGACCGGGTCGAAAAGCGCGGCACCGGGCCGGCGGTCCGGGTGTGGACCTGTGCCGTCACCCCGGGTACCGCCTGAGGCGTCTCGGTTCGCGTGGCCGCCTCTCACGGCGGCCGGGGCCCGCGGGCCCGGACCGGCCGGCGACGAGTCCCCCGGACCGACTGTTCAGCTGGCTCACTCGTTCGAGTGGAACGAGCGTGACGTACGCCTTCCGTGGCCAGTCTCCCCTCAGCACGACCGTTCGGCCACCGGCCCTGGGCGTCGTCCCCACTGCCGCCGCCGCGTCGCCGATCCGCACGATGCGTACCTCCCGCCGTCCGTGGCAGCGGTCGTCAGTCATGCTCCGGCAACTCCACGACGACCGTGCCGAATCGCTTGCCCTCGATCAGCTCCTGCAACGCCCATGGGGCACGATCGATGCCCGTGAACCGGGTGAGGGGGAGACGGATCCGGCCGGACCGCAGCCAGTCGGCGAACCGCGCGGTCCACTCCGCCTCCACACCGGGATGGTCGGTGCCGAGGTACCCCCGCACCGACACCCCTTTGACGATCAGCCGGAACGTGTCGATCTCCGCCGGGGCGACGGCGCCGGAACCCTCCGCCGCCAGCTGCCCGGACAGCGCGCCGACCAGGACGAACCGCGCACCCTGCCGGGCGGCGTCCACCGCCGCGCTGAGCTGCGGGCCGCCCACGTTGTCGAGGAGCACGTCGATGCCGTCCGGCGCGGCCTCGGCGAGCTGACCGGCGAAGGCCCGGTACGCCTCCCGGGAGTTGCCCGAGCCGCGCCCCTCGCGCCAGGACCCGGCGGTCACCACCGCGTCGTAGCCCAGCTCGGCGACGAGACGCCCGGCCTTCCCCGGCGAGCCGGTGGTGCCGATCACCCGGGAGGCGCCAAGCAGCCGGGCGATCTGCCCCGCCAGCGAACCCACCCCGCCGGCGGCCCCGGTGACCAGGACGACGTCTCCCTCGCGCACACCGGCGACCCGGGTCAGCGCTCCGTACGCCGCGGAGCCGGAGGCGAGCCGGGCGACCGGGTCGGGCAGCGCCGGGTCGACCCTCGCGCACTCCGCCTCCGGTACGAGGGCGTACTCACGCCAGCCGAGCAGGTGCGTCACCGTATCGCCCGGGCGCAGCGGGCTGCCCGGCGGAGCGAGGACCACCTCGCCGACGGCCGGCCCGTACAGGGTGTCTCCCGGGCGCAGCGTGGGCACCGGAGTGTCCTTCGCCGCCCCGCCGAGCAGGGTGCGCAGTCCGCCGTAGACCAGGAACCGCCGGTTGCGGACGAGGACCCGACCGCGCGCCGGGGCTTCCACCGGGACCTCGGCGAGGGCGAAGTCCGCGGGCGTGGGGAGCCCCGCGGGCAGAGCGGCGAGCCGTACCTCACGGCTGATCCGCTGTGGGAGCGATGTCATGCGTGACCTCCTGGGCAGTGGCGGGGCGAGGGGGAGCGACGGGACGACGCGTGTCGGCGCGCCGACGCGTCGGACGGCCGGGACGCGATGGTTCCGGCCGGTCGAGCGCGCACACGCTAAACCCTGACCCGCACGTCAAAGGCAAGACCGCCCCGAGCGTCGAGCCGGTCGCCCGGCGTGCGGTCCGG
>NZ_JACBWZ010000153.1 GCF_013870595.1 Streptomyces sp. WELS2
TCCTTGAGGAGTTCGGCGGCCGCCTGCGGGATCCCCGCGGCGGGCAGGAGCCAGGGCGGCACCCCCGCCCAGGACCACTCGGCCACGGAGAAGGTGGTCGACTTCTCCAACTGGACCGAGTACATCGACGCCGACGACAGCGGCAAGCACCACCCCACCCTGGAGACCTTCCGCGAGCGGACCGGGATCACGGTCCACTACACGGAGGACATCAACGACAACAACGAGTTCTTCGGCAAGATCAAGCCCCAGCTCGCCGCGGGGCAGGACACCGGCCGGGACATCATCGTCCTCACCGACTGGCTGGCCGCCCGGATGATCCGCCTCGGCTGGGTGCAGAAACTCGACCCGTCCAACCTGCCGCACGCCTACACCAACCTCTCGGCCCAGTTCCGCGACCCGGACTGGGACCCCGGGCGGGCGTACTCGTACCCCTGGCAGGGCATCTCCACCGTCATCGCCTACAACAAGAAGGCGCTGGACGGCATCGAGGTGCGCTCGGTCTCCGACCTGCTGGACGACCCGAGGCTCAAGGGGCGCGTCGGCTTCCTGTCGGAGATGCGCGACAGCGTGGGCATGACCCTGCTCGACATGGGCAAGGACCCGGCGAAGTTCACCGACGACGACTACGACGCGGCGATCGCCCGCCTCCAGAAGGCCGTCGACAAGGGCCAGATCCGCCGCTTCACCGGCAACGACTACACCTCCGACCTGTCCAAGGGCGACTTCGCCGCCTGTATCGCCTGGGCGGGTGACGTCGTCCAGCTCAAGTCGGACAACCCGGACATCGACTTCGTCATCCCCGACAGCGGCTATGTGACGTCGACCGACAACCTGTGCGTCCCCAACAAGGCGCGCCACAAGACGAACGCCGAACGGCTGATCGACTTCTACTACGAGCCGCAGCAGGCCGCCGTGCTCGCCGCGTACATCAACTACGTGACACCGGTCGACGGGGTGAAGCCCCACCTTGCGAAGATCGACCGGGACGCGGCGGACAACCCGCTGATCGTCCCCGACAAGGCCATGCAGGCGAAGTCCCATGCCTTCCGCTCCCTGAGCCAGAAGGAAGAGACGGCCTACGAAGGAAAGTTCGCGAAGCTCACAGGGGCGTGACGACGATGAAGACGACACCAGACAACAGCGGCGACGTCCGCCTCTCCGGAATCTCCAAGACCTACGGCTCCTTCACCGCCGTACACCCGCTCGACCTGACCGTGCCCGAGGGCTCCTTCTTCGCCCTGCTCGGCGCCTCCGGCTGCGGCAAGACCACCACCCTGCGCATGATCGCCGGCCTGGAGGAGCCCACCACGGGCACGGTCCGGCTCGGTGACCAGGACGTCACCCACCTGCCGCCGTACAAGCGGCCGGTCAACACGGTCTTCCAGTCCTACGCCCTCTTCCCGCACCTCGACATCTTCGAGAACGTCGCCTTCGGTCTGCGCCGGCGGGGCGTCAAGAGCGTGAAGAAGCAGGTCGAGGAGATGCTGGAGCTGGTCCAGCTCGGCGAGCAGGCACGCAAGAAGCCGCACCAGCTCTCCGGCGGCCAGCAGCAGCGGGTCGCCGTGGCCCGCGCCCTGATCAACCACCCCAGGGTGCTGCTGCTGGACGAGCCGCTCGGCGCCCTCGACCTGAAGCTGCGCCGCCAGATGCAGCTGGAGCTCAAGCGCATCCAGACCGAGGTCGGCATCACCTTCGTCCACGTCACGCACGACCAGGAGGAGGCCATGACCATGGCCGACACGGTCGCCGTGATGAACGGCGGCCGGGTCGAGCAGCTCGGCGCGCCGGCCGACCTGTACGAGAACCCGCGGACCACCTTCGTCGCGAACTTCCTCGGCACCTCCAACCTGATCGAGGCCGAGGTCGGCACCCGCAGCGGCGACGACATCGTGCTGAAGGCGGGCGACGGCAAGCTGGTGCTGCCCGGGGCCCGGTGTACCGCCCCGGCCACGGCCGGCGGCAAGCTGCTGGTCGGCATCCGCCCGGAGAAGATCTCGCTCACGCACGCCGACGACGCGGGGGAGATCCCGGCCGGCCGCAACCGCCTCACCGGGAAGATCGCCGACGCCAGTTTCATCGGCGTCTCCACGCAGTACGTCGTCGACAGCCCGGTCTGCGCCGGCCTGTCGGTGTACGTGCAGAACGTCGAGCGCGACGGCCGGCTGGTGCCCGGCGCCGACGTGGTCCTGCACTGGAGCCCGGCCCACACCTTCGGCCTGGACGCGGACCAGGCCATCGACGCGGGCACCGAGGAAGAGGTCGCCGCCTGATGTCCACGCTCACCGAGGCGCCCCCGCCGCTCGGCCCCGCCGCACCCGAGGAGAAGCCCCCGCGCCGGCGCGGCCGGTTCACCCCGTACTGGCTGCTGCTGCCCGGCATGCTGTGGCTGATCGTCTTCTTCGCCCTGCCGATGGTCTACCAGGCCTCCACCTCCGTGCAGCAGGGCTCCCTGGAGCAGGGCTACAAGGTCACCTGGCACTTCGCGACCTACTGGGACGCGCTGAACGCGTACTGGCCGCAGTTCCTGCGCTCCGTGTGCTACGCCGCCGCCGCGACCGTGCTGTGCCTGCTGCTCGGTTATCCGCTGGCGTACCTCATCGCCTTCCGCGCCGGCCGCTGGCGCAACCTGATCATGATCCTGGTGATCGCGCCGTTCTTCACCAGCTTCCTGATCCGCACCCTGGCCTGGAAGACGATCCTCGCCGACAACGGCCCGGTCGTGCACACCCTGAACACGCTGCACGTCCTGGACCTCACCGACTGGCTCGGCTGGACGGCCGGCGACCGGGTGCTGGCCACCCCGCTGGCCGTGGTGTGCGGGCTGACGTACAACTTCCTGCCGTTCATGATCCTGCCGCTGTACACCTCGCTGGAACGGATCGACGGGCGGCTGCACGAGGCGGCCGGCGACCTGTACGCCCGGCCCTGGACCACCTTCCGCAAGGTCACCTTCCCGCTGTCCATGCCGGGCGTGGTCTCCGGGACGCTGTTGACCTTCATCCCGGCCGCCGGCGACTACGTCAACGCCGAACTCCTCGGCTCCACCGACACCCGCATGATCGGCAATGTCATCCAGACGCAGTTCCTGCGCGTCCTGGACTATCCGACGGCCGCCGCGCTCTCCTTCATCCTCATGGCCGCCATCCTGGCCATGGTCACCTTCTACATCCGCCGGTCGGGGACGGAGGACCTGGTCTAAATGCCCTTCCTGAACTGGCTCAAGCGCCGTCTCGTCGTCATCGCCGGTCTGCTGACGCTCGCCTATCTGCTGCTGCCGAACATCATCGTCACGGTGTTCTCCTTCAACAAACCGAAGGGGCGCTTCAATTACGAATGGCAGCACTTCTCCACGGCGGCGTGGCAGGACCCGTGCGGGGTCGCCGACATGTGCGGCTCGCTCTCGCTCAGCCTGCAGATCGCCGTCTGGGCGACGGTCGGCGCCACGGTCCTCGGCACGATGATCTCCTTCGCGCTGGTCCGCTACCGCTTCCGCGCGCGCGGCGCCGTCAACTCGCTGATCTTCCTGCCGATGGCGATGCCCGAGGTGGTCATGGCCGCCTCGCTGCTCACCCTGTTCCTCAACATGGGCGCCCAGCTGGGCTTCTGGACGATCCTGATCGCCCACATCATGTTCTGCCTGAGCTTCGTCGTCACCGCGGTCAAGGCGCGCGTGATGTCGATGGACCCGCGTCTGGAGGAGGCCGCCCGGGACCTGTACGCCGGTCCCGTGCAGACCTTCTGGCGGGTCACCCTGCCCATCGCGGCACCCGGAATCGCCGCGGGCGCGCTGCTGTCGTTCGCGCTCTCCTTCGACGATTTCATCATCACCAATTTCAACGCCGGCTCGACGGTCACCTTCCCGATGTTCGTGTGGGGCTCGGCGCAGCGCGGAACGCCCGTGCAGATCAATGTGATCGGCACCGCGATGTTCCTCCTCGCCGTCCTGTTCGTCCTGTTCGCGATGGTCCTCGGAAACCGCCGGAACAAGCAGAAGGCATAGGCCTTTTCACGGGTCTTGCCGGGAATCCTCTGTAGGGAGTTGAAATCATGGCCCCAAGCGCCATGAGCCGTGGGAAAGACAACTGGATCGCCTCTCTCTCCGAAGCCCAGCCGGTCCCGTACTGGCTGGAAGACCCCGGCAAGCCGGCCCCCGAGCCCGCCCTCACCACCGCCGAGACCTGCGACCTGCTGGTGGTCGGCGGCGGCTACAGCGGGCTGTGGACGGCGCTGAACGCCAAGGAGCGCGACCCCGGGCGCGACGTCGTCCTGCTGGAAGGCCGCGAGGTGGGCTGGGCCGCCTCCGGCCGCAACGGCGGCTTCTGCGCCGCCTCCCTCACGCACGGCCTGCCCAACGGCCTCACCCGCTGGCCCGGCGAGATCCACAAGCTGGAGGAGCTGGGCCGGCGCAACCTCGACGGGATCGAGGCCGCGATCGCCCGGTACGGCATCGACTGCGACTTCGAACGCACCGGCGAGATCGACGTGGCCACCGAGACCTACCAGGCCTGGGAGCTGAAGGACTGGCACCGGGAACTCGAGGAGAAGGGCCTCGCCGACGGCATCGACTTCCTGGACGCCGACGCCGTGCGCGCCGAGGTGGACTCGCCCACCTTCCAGGCGGGCCTGTGGGACCGCCGGGGCGTGGCCATGCTGCACCCGGCCAAGCTCGCCTGGGGCCTGAAGCGGGCCTGCCTGAGACTGGGTGTGCGGGTGTACGAGCACACGCCCGCCCTCACCCTGAAGAACTACGGCGCCGGGATGGCCGTACGCACCCCCTACGGTGCCGTACGCGCCCGCAAGGTCGCGCTCGGCACCAACATCTTCCCGAGCCTCGTGCGGCGCGTACGGTCGTACACCGTCCCGGTCTACGACTACGCCCTGATGACCGAGCCGTTGACCGACGGGCAGCTCGCCGCCGTCGGCTGGCACAACCGGCAGGGCCTCGGCGACAGCGCCAACCAGTTCCACTACTTCCGGCTCTCCGCCGACAACCGCGTGCTGTGGGGCGGCTACGACGCGGTCTACCCCTACGGCGGCCGGGTGCGCGCCGAGTACGACGACCGGCCCGAGACGTACGCCAAGCTCGCCGGCCACTTCTTCACCTGCTTCCCGCAGCTGGAGGGCGTCCGCTTCACCCACGCCTGGGGCGGGGCGATCGACACCTGCTCCCGGTTCTCCGCGTTCTTCGGCACCGCCCACCAGGGCCGGGTGGCCTACGCGGCCGGCTACACGGGCCTCGGGGTCGGCGCCACCCGGTTCGGCGCGGACGTGATGCTGGACCTGCTGGACGGGGAGCGCACCGAGCGGACCGAGCTGGAGATGGTCCGCAAGAAGCCGCTGCCGTTCCCGCCGGAGCCGTTCGCCTGGACCGGCATCGCCCTCACCAAGTGGTCCCTGGCCCGCGCCGACGCGCACGGCGGCCGGCGGAACCTGTGGCTGCGGACGATGGACCGGCTGGGGCTGGGCTTCGACAGCTGAGGTGACCCACCTCACCCGAACGGCCGGGTGAACCCGCGTAATGCTCCGGCGGCGCCTCCCTCTCACCTCATCGACGCATCCGCGTCCATGACCGAGAGGGAGGCATTTTCGATGAATGGGGCGAAGACGGCCGTCACATGGCTGGCATCCGTCGCACCGGACCCCGAGGCCTGCCGCCGGGAGTGGGAGCGCAACCCCCTGGGGGTCGCCCTGCTGCCCGCCGGCAAGGCCTGGGACGTCCTGATCCTGCCGGGGGACCTCGGCCATCCGACCCTGGACGTGCTCACCCGCCTGCTCGACCGGCCCGGCCCGGTGCTCGCCGGCTTCGGCGACAGCCGGCTCGGGTTCCTGGTGCCCGCGGGCACCGCGGCCCGCTGGGTCGGCACCGGGGTGCGCACCGCCGGGGCCGGCACCTGGATCGTCGTGCCGTATCCGGGCCGGGCGGCCCGGGGCGTGCGCTGGCTGGTGCCGCCGGACGGCTCCGGCACGCTGACCGACCCGGCGCTGCTGGAACTGGCGATGCACGAGGCGGCGGCGGACCGGGCCCGGCGCGGGGATGCGGACCGGTAACGCCCGGACACCTTGACAGCAGGATTGGTCTGGACCAAATTGTGTGCGCTCCGCCCCTCCAACTCCCCCGACCCCGGAGGCCCTTGTGGAACGCACCCGACGTCGCAGATCCGTCCTCGCCGTCCTCACGGCCATAGGCCTGGCCGTGCCCGGCATCACCGCGCTCTCGTCGGCCGCCCGTGCGGCCGACGCGGACGTCGCCGTCAACGGCGGCTTCGAGTCCGGTCTGACCGGCTGGACCTGCACCGCCGGCACGACGGTCAACTCACCGGTACACAGCGGGACTTCAGCGCTCCAGGCCACCCCGGCCGGCGGCGACGACGCCCAGTGCGCCCAGACGGTGACCGTCCGGCCCGATGCCCAGTACACCCTGTCCGGATACGTCCGCGGCTCCTACGTCTACCTCGGCGCGAGCGGCACCGGCACCACCGACGTCTCCACCTGGACCCAGTCCGCCCCCGACTGGCAGAAGCTGAGCACCACCTTCCGCACCGGGTCCGCCACCACCAAGGTCACGATCTACACCCACGGCTGGTACGGCACCGGCGCCTACCAGGCCGACGACATCACCCTCGTCGGCCCCGGCGGCAGCGGCACCACCCAGCCGCCCGCCGCCCCGGCCGGCCTGAAGAGCACCACCGTGACCTCCTCCTCCGTCGGCCTGTCCTGGTCGGCGGTGACCGGAGCGACGAGTTACGCGGTCTACCGCGACGGCGTCAAGGTCCAGACGGTGACCGGCACTTCGGCGACCGTCTCCGGACTCGCCGCCTCCACGGCGTACGGCTTCCAGGTCACCGCGGTCAACGAGGCCGGCGAGTCCGCGAAGTCCGCGGTCGTCACCGCCACGACCAGCCCCGGCGGCGGGGGTGGCGGGGGTGGCGGCTCGTCCGACCTGCCCGCCCACGCCCTCGTCGGCTATCTGCACGCCAGCTTCGCCAACGGCTCCGGCTACACCCGGCTCGCCGACGTCCCCGACAGCTGGGACGTCATCGACCTGGCCTTCGGCGAGCCCACCTCGGTCACCTCCGGGGACATCCGCTTCAACCGCTGCCCGGTCACCGAGTGCCCGAACGTGGAGAGCGACGCCGAGTTCAAGGCGGCGATCAAGGCCAAGCAGGCGGCCGGCAAGAAGGTGCTCATCTCCATCGGCGGCCAGAACGGCCAGGTCCAGCTGACCACGACCGCGGCCCGCGACACCTTCGTCTCCTCGGTCTCGAACATCATCGACACCTACGGACTGGACGGCCTCGACATCGACTTCGAGGGCCACTCGCTGTCGCTGAACGCGGGCGACACGGACTTCAGGAACCCGACCACCCCCGTGATCGTCAACCTGATCTCGGCACTGAAGACCCTGAAGGCCAAGTACGGCGCCAAGTTCGTCCTCACCATGGCGCCGGAGACGTTCTTCGTGCAGAACGGCTACCAGTACTACGGCTCCGGCAAGTGGGGCGGCCAGGACCCGCGCTGCGGCGCCTACCTCCCGGTGATCCACGCCCTGCGCGACGACCTGACCCTGCTGCACGTCCAGGACTACAACTCGGGCCCGATCATGGGCCTGGACAACCAGTACCACTCCATGGGCGGCGCCGACTTCCACATCGCCATGACCGACATGCTCCTGACCGGCTTCCCGGTGGCCGGCGACCAGAACAACGTCTTCCCGCCGCTGCGCCCCGACCAGGTCGCCATCGGCATGCCGGCGTCCACCAACGCGGGCAACGGCCACGTCTCCCCGGCCGAGGTCACCAAGACCCTGGACTGCCTCACGAAGAAGACCAACTGCGGCTCGTACCCCACCCACGGCACCTGGCCCGCCCTGCGCGGCCTGATGACCTGGTCGGTGAACTGGGACCGGTACGGGAACTGGGAGTTCCAGAAGAACTTCGACGCCTACTTCGGCTGACCGCGCCTGTTCCGGCCGGTGACGCGGGCGAGGACGGCCAGCGGCACGGCGCCCAGGCACCAGCCGGCCAGTACGTCCAGCGGCCAGTGGTAGCCGTGCCGGACCAGGCCGTAGGACACCCCGAGGACCAGGACCCCGCAGCCGGCCGTCAGCGCGCGGCGGGCGGCGGGGGAGCGGAGCCAGGGGAGGAGGAGCAGGGCCGCCGAGCCGTAGGCCACCACCGCCGTGGCGGTGTGACCGGACGGGAAGTAGCCGGTCGCCGGGGGCACCACCGGCGTTCCCGGACGGTCGGTCCACTCCTTCAGCGGTACGACGACCGCCGGGACCAGGGCCATCAGCACGGCGGCGGTCAGCGGCGGCAGCCACCAGCGGGGGGCGCCCCGGACGCGGCCGAGCCACAGGGCGCCGGCGAGGGCGAGGGCCAGCACCGGGACGGCCACCTGGACGTTGCCGAGGTCGGAGAGGAACCGGGAGAACCCGTCCGGGTGGACCAGGGCCCGGCTCACCTCGGCGTCCGGCCGCAGCAGCGGCCCGTCGGTGACGACCTGCCAGGTGATCAGGGCGAGGAGGAGCACCGGGAGGACCAGGAGAAGCATGCGCCCAGCCTCGCAGGTCCGCGCGGTGCGCCGGGGAAGGAGGTCGGCCGCCCCGGAACAGGGGGGATGGTTCCGAGGCGGCCGTCCGGACCGGCGTGCCGCGCGCCCCGGGGGGTT
Source organism: Streptomyces sp. WELS2 (assembly GCF_013870595.1). Classification (GTDB taxonomy): domain Bacteria; phylum Actinomycetota; class Actinomycetes; order Streptomycetales; family Streptomycetaceae; genus Streptomyces. The sequence continues at coordinate 8,671 of NZ_JACBWZ010000153.1, forward strand.
TGGGGCGGCGACCGTCCGATCGGTGAGGAGATCCCGGAGCCGTGCGGCACCGGATGTGTGCGCGAGGGCACGACCGGATCGAAGCTGGGGAGGCCTCGGCCCGGATCCGCCCACGGTTCCCCGTGGGCGGGGTGTATCTCTCATCTGGAGAGAACCTACGGCAGGCCCGGGCGGTTCGGCAGACGGATTCCCCACCCGCCATCCACCTCGCACACCTTCTTCACACGGCCTGCCGCAGGCGCGGACCCCTCGTTCGGACACACGGCCGGAGCACGGGTCCGACGCGCGGATCAGATGCGCGCGAACGCCTGCTCGATGATGTCGAGACCCTCGTTCAGCAGGTCCTCGCCGATGACCAGCGGGGGCAGGAAACGGAGCACGTTGCCGTACGTGCCACAGGTCAGCACCAGCAGGCCCTCGGCGTGGCAGGCCTTGGCGAGCGCGGCCGTGGCCTCCGGGTTCGGCTCCTTGGTGGTGCGGTCCTTGACCAGCTCGATGGCGATCATCGCGCCGCGCCCGCGCACGTCGCCGATGATGTCGAACTTCTCGGCCATGGCGGTGAGGCGGCCCTTCATGACCTCCTCGATGCGCTTGGCCTTGCCGTTGAGGTCCAGCTCCTTCATCGTCTCGATGGCACCGAGCGCACCGGCGCAGGCGACGGGGTTGCCGCCGTAGGTGCCGCCGAGACCGCCGGCGTGCGCGGCGTCCATGATCTCCGCGCGGCCGGTCACGGCGGCGAGCGGCAGACCGCCCGCGATGCCCTTGGCGGTCGTGATCAGGTCCGGGACGATGCCCTCGTCCTCGCACGCGAACCACTGACCGGTCCGGCAGAAACCGCTCTGGATCTCGTCGGCGACGAAGACGATCCCGTTGTCGGCGGCGAACTGGCGGATCGCGGGCAGGAAGCCCTTGGCGGGCTCGATGAAGCCGCCCTCGCCCAGCACCGGCTCGATGATGATCGCGGCGACGTTGTCCGGGCCGACCTGCTTGGTGATCTGCTCGATGGCCTGCTTGGCGGCCTCCGGGCCGGCGTTCTCCGGGCCGGTCGGCCAGCGGTAGCCGTACGCCACCGGCACGCGGTACACCTCGGGGGCGAACGGGCCGAAACCGTGCTTGTACGGCATGTTCTTCGCGGTCAGCGCCATGGTCAGGTTGGTCCGGCCGTGGTAACCGTGGTCGAACACGACGACGGCCTGCCGCTTGGTGTAGGCGCGCGCGATCTTGACGGCGTTCTCGACGGCCTCGGCACCGGAGTTGAACAGCGCGGACTTCTTCGCGTGGTCGCCCGGGGTCAGCTCGGCGAGGGCCTCCGCGACCGCCACGTAGCCCTCGTACGGGGTGACCATGAAACAGGTGTGGGTGAAGTCGGCGAGCTGGGCGCTCGCGCGGCGCACCACGGCCTCGGCGGAGGCGCCGACGGAGGTCACGGCGATACCGGAGCCGAAGTCGATGAGGCTGTTGCCGTCCACGTCCTCGATGACACCGCCGCCGGCGCGGGTGACGAAGACCGGCAGCGTGGAACCCACACCCTGGGCGACCACGGCGGTACGGCGGGCCTGAAGCTCCTGCGACTTCGGGCCGGGGATGGCGGTGACGACGCGGCGCTCCTGCGGAAGTGCGGTCATGGGGGCTCCCTGATGATCTTGCGTACCGGGCGGTCCCGGGCGGTTCCGGGCGGTGCGTTTACGGACGCATACCTTCTTTTCTCGCAGGCTAAGACCGGTTCCGGGGGGTGGGCATGCTCCATGTGGGCGTTGTCGGCGCGTCCCCTTGTCCGCGGTGGACATAGCCCGCCCGGACGGCTGTGGCCCGCTTCGGCCGTGTAAGCGGTGAACTCCCCTTGCCGGGGCGTTAGATTGGCTCGCTGATGGCGGACGGAACGGCTGGTCAGGGGGCAGGGTCGATGGACACCGACGGCACACGGGACGCACGCGAAACGCCTGCGACACCGGTACCGCGCCCACCGGGGCCCAGGGGGGT
>NZ_JACBWZ010000154.1 GCF_013870595.1 Streptomyces sp. WELS2
GCCGCGGCGAGTGAACCGGCGGCGAACACCGCCGACCCCGTCGCGAAGGCCCGCCGGCGCCCGACCAGGTCGGCCGCGGACCCGGCGACCAGCATGAACGAGGCGAACGTCAGGTTGTAGGCGTTCATGACCCATTGCAGGGGTGCCCCCGCGGTGTGCAGGTCCTCGCCGATGCCGGGCAGCGCGACGGCCGCTCCGGAGATGGACATCGGCACGGTGGCGAAGGCGAGTAAGACCACGGCCAGCGTGATCGCCGGACGTGAGCGGCCCGCGGAAGCGGTAGTCACGGAGGAGCTCCTTCAGGAGACGGCAGGAAGTGGCCTCGAATGGCCACTTGGGCGACAGTGCCACTGAGTGGCATTAGCTGTCAAAGGGCAACCGCGTCCGGGTGGTAGGCTCCCCGCGTGAGTGACGATCTGCGCGAACTGCCGCTACGGGAACGGAAGAAGCTGCGCACGCGCCGCGCCTTGGCCGAGACCGCGCTCCGCCTGTTCACCGAACGCGGCTACGACGCCACCACGCTCGACGACCTGTGCGACGCGGTGGAGGTGTCCAAGCGGACCTTCTTCCGGAACTACCGGTCCAAGGAGGACGTCGCGCTCGCCGCCGACAGCGACCTGTGGTCGGCGTATCTGGACCGCGTGGCCGCCGCCGAGCTGGACGGCCCGCTCCTCGAAGTGCTCCGAGTGGCCCTGAACGCCACCCTGGGGGACATGGACCCGGACTGGGAACGCCGCTTCCTGGCCACGCGTGAGCTGTCGGAGTCCGTTCCCGTACTGCAGTCGCACAGCCTGGGCTACTGCCAGGACACCACCCGGGCCATGGTCGAGACACTGGCCGGCCGATCCGGCGCCGGCGTGGACGAGACCTGCCTCCGGCTCACCGTGGAGATCTTCGTCGCCTCCTGGCGCACGGCGTGCCTGCGCTGGACCGATCAGGGCGGCCAGGGCGGCCGCGACGGTCTGACGGAACTCATCGAGCGGACCTTCGCCCTGATCCCCGCCGCCCTCACCTGCGCCGCCTAGGCGCAGCCGGCTCCGCGACGGTCGACGGACGCCCGAACCGCGGCGGCGAGGGGGTCATCCTCCGGGTCCCGGGCAGGCGGGTCGGGGTCCGCCGGTGGGACGTGGCCGGGCGGAGGCCACCGCGAACCGGCTCGTGCACTCCTGCCGGGACGGCGAACCGCCTCACCGCGCCAGCGGTCTGCGCGTGGCCTGCGCCATCGGGGTCATGCGCATCACGCCCGCCCGGACGCACGAGCGCCGACCGGGCGCGTCAGGCCCGGTGCCGGTCGTGGCCGTCGAAGAACGAGTGGACGTGCGTGTAACGCCTGACGTCCGCGGTTCGGCCGGGCCAACACGGAGCTGACCGAGATGCAGCTGGCCACCGGCCGGCTGCTGGCCCTGATGTTCCCGATCGTGATGACGGTGGTGAACCTGTCGTCCATCGCCGTGGTGTGGTTCGGCGCGCACCGCATCGACAGCGGCGGGATGGCCATCGGCGACCTCACCGCGTTCCTCGCCTATCTGATGCAGATCGTGATGTCCGTGATGATGGCCACCTTCATGTTCATGATGGTGCCGCGCGCCGAGGTCTGCGCCGAGCGCATCCAGGACGTGCTGGACACCGAGTCCAGCGTGGTGCCGCCGGCGGCCTCCGTCACCGAGCTGCGCTCCCACGGGCACCTGGAGATCCGGGGCGCGGGCTTCCGCTATCCGGGGGCCGAGGAGCCGGTGCTGAAGTCCATCGACCTGACGGCCCGGCCCGGCCGGACCACGGCCGTGATCGGCTCCACCGGCAGCGGCAAGTCGACCCTGCTGGGGCTCGTTCCCCGGCTGTTCGACGCCACCGACGGCCAGGTGCTGGTGGGCGGCGTGGACGTGCGCGAGGTCGACCCGGTGCTGCTCGCCAAGACCGTCGGGCTGGTCCCGCAGAAGCCGTACCTGTTCGCCGGCACGGTCGCCAGCAACCTTCGCTACGGCAATCCGGACGCCACCGACGAGGAGCTGTGGCACGCGCTGGAGGTGGCGCAGGCCAAGGACTTCGTGACCAAGCTGGAGGGCGGTCTGGACGCGCCGATCGCGCAGGGCGGCACCAATGTCTCCGGCGGTCAGCGGCAGCGGCTCGCCATCGCCCGCACGCTGGTGCAGCGCCCGGAGATCTACCTCTTCGACGACTCCTTCTCCGCGCTCGACTACGCCACCGACGCCGCCCTGCGCGCCGCGCTGGCCCGGGAGACCGCCGAGGCCACCGTGGTGATCGTGGCCCAGCGGGTGTCGACCATCCGGGACGCGGACCAGATCATCGTGCTGGACGAGGGCCGGGTGGTCGGCTCCGGCCGGCACGCCGAGCTGATGGCAGCCAACCAGACCTACCGGGAGATCGTGCTCTCCCAGCTGACGGAAGCGGAGGCCGCCTGATGGCCGGGCCCATGGGACGCATGATGGCCGGGGGCGGCCCCGACCAGCGCTCGATGGACTTCAAGGGGTCGGGCAAACGGCTCGTCGCCCGGTTCCGGCCGGAGCGGCTGACCATCTACGCGCTGCTGCTGTGCGTGGTCGTCAGCGTCGGCCTGAGCGTGGTCGGCCCGAAGATCCTCGGCCGCGCCACCGACCTGGTCTTCGCCGGCATCATCGGGCGGCAGATGCCGCACGGCGCCACCAAGGAGCAGGTGCTCGACTCCATGCGCGAGCGCGGCCAGGGCCGGGTCGCGGACATGCTGAAGAGCACCGACTTCACCCCCGGCAAGGGCATCGACTTCACGGCCGTGGGAGAGGTGCTGCTGCTCGCCCTCGGCACCTTCCTGGTCGCCGGCCTGCTGATGGCGGTCGCGACCCGGCTGGTCAACCGGGCCGTGAACCGCACGATGTACCGGATGCGCGAGGACGTGCAGGCCAAGCTGTCGCGGCTGCCGCTGTCGTACTTCGACAAGCGCCAGCGCGGTGAGGTGCTGTCCCGGGCGACGAACGACATCGACAACATCGGGCAGACCCTCCAGCAGTCGATGGGCCAGCTGATCAACTCGGTGCTGACCATCGTCGGCGTGCTGGTGATGATGTTCTGGGTGTCCTGGATCCTGGCACTGGTGGCCCTCGTCACCGTCCCGCTGTCGTTCGTGGTCGCCACCCGGGTCGGCAAGCGGTCGCAGCCGCACTTCGTGCAGCAGTGGCGCTCCACCGGCAAACTCAACGCGCACATCGAGGAGATGTACACCGGGCACACCCTGGTGAAGGTGTTCGGGCGGCAGGAGGAGTCGGCGCAGCAGTTCGCCGAGCAGAACGAGGCGCTGTACCAGGCCGGGTTCAAGGCGCAGTTCAACAGCGGCATCATGCAGCCGCTGATGATGTTCGTGTCGAACCTGAACTACGTGCTGGTGGCGGTCGTCGGCGGGCTGCGGGTGGCCTCCGGCGCCCTGTCGATCGGTGACGTGCAGGCGTTCATACAGTACTCACGGCAGTTCTCGATGCCGCTGACGCAGGTCGCCTCGATGGCGAACCTGGTGCAGTCCGGCGTGGCCTCCGCCGAGCGGATCTTCGAGCTGCTGGACGCGGAGGAGCAGGAGGCGGACCCGGTGCCGGGCGAGCGGCCGGCCGAACTGCGCGGGCGGGTGTGCCTGGAGCACGTGTCGTTCCGGTACGACCCCGACAAGCCGCTGATCGAGGACCTGTCGCTGACGGTGGAGCCGGGGCACACGGTGGCGATCGTCGGCCCGACCGGCGCGGGCAAGACCACGCTGGTCAACCTGCTCATGCGGTTCTACGACGTCTCGGGCGGCCGGATCACCCTGGACGGGGTGGACATCCGCCGGATGACCCGGGACGAGCTGCGCTCCGGCATCGGCATGGTGCTCCAGGACACCTGGCTGTTCGGCGGCACCATCGCGGAGAACATCGCCTACGGCGCCTCGCGCGAGGTGACGCGGGGGGAGATCGAGGAGGCGGCGCGGGCGGCCCACGCGGACCGTTTCATCCGCACCCTCCCCGACGGCTACGACACCGTGATCGACGACGAGGGCACGGGCGTCAGCGCCGGTGAGAAGCAGCTGATCACCATCGCGCGGGCGTTCCTGTCCGACCCGGTGATCCTGGTGCTGGACGAAGCGACGAGTTCCGTGGACACGCGCACGGAGGTGCTGATCCAGAAGGCGATGGCCAAACTGGCGTCGGGCCGTACGTCGTTCGTGATCGCGCACCGGCTGTCGACGATCCGGGACGCGGACACCATCCTGGTGATGGAGAACGGCTCGATCGTCGAACAGGGCGCGCACGCCGAGCTGCTGGCGGCCGGCGGGGCGTACGCCCGGTTGTACGAGGCGCAGTTCGCGCAGGCCGTGGCCGAGGTGGACTAGGCGCGGGGGCCGCCGCCCGGCGGCGGCCCCTTCAGTCACCTTCAGGCACCTTCAGGCCCCTTCAGTCGAGGTATCCCCTCAGCTGCTCCGCGAACGCGTGGTCGCGGAGCTTGTTGAGGGTCTTGGATTCGATCTGGCGGATCCGCTCGCGGGTCACGCCGAACAGCCGGCCGATCTCCTCCAGCGTGCGCGGCCGCCCGTCGGCCAGGCCGTAGCGCAGCTGTACGACCTTCCGTTCGCGCTCCCCCAGCGTGGACAGCACCGCGTCCAGGTGCTCGCGCAGCAGCAGGAAGGCGGCCGACTCCACCGGGCTCGCGGCGTCGCCGTCCTCGATGAGGTCGCCGAGGGCGACCTCGTCCTCCTCGCCGACCGGCGCGTGCAGTGACACCGGCTCCTGGGCGAGGCGCAGCACCTCGCGGACCCGCTCGGGCGTGAGGTCGAGATGGGCGCCGACCTCTTCCGCGGTGGGCTCGTGGCCGCGCTCCTGGAGCATCCGCCGCTGCACCCGGACGACCCGGTTGATCAGCTCCACCACGTGCACGGGGACGCGTATCGTGCGGGCCTGGTCGGCCAGCGCCCGGGACATGGCCTGGCGGATCCACCAGGTGGCGTAGGTGGAGAACTTGTAGCCGCGGGCGTAGTCGAACTTCTCCACGGCGCGGATCAGACCGAGGTTGCCCTCCTGGACGAGGTCGAGCATGGTCAGTCCGCGGCCGACGTACCGCTTGGCGACGGAGACGACCAGCCGCAGGTTGGCCTCGATGAGTCTGCGCTTGGCCATCCGGCCCATGACGACCAGCCGGTCCAGGTCGAGCGCCAGCTCGCTGTCCAGGTCGGGGGTGGTGCTCAGCTTCTCCTCCGCGAACAGGCCGGCCTCGACCCGGCGGGCGAGTTCCACCTCCTCGGCGGCGGTGAGCAGCGGGATGCGGCCGATCTCGCGCAGGTACTGCCGGAACAGGTCGGCCGAGGGCCCGCCGGACTCCGTCCGCGCGACGACCGGGACCTCGGCCTCCGTCTGCTCGTCCGACTCGTCCGGCCCCTCCGCCCGCGCCTCCTCGGCGGCCGGCTCCGGGTCCAGGCCGGCCCGGCCCTGCGGGGGTACGGCCACGAGGACGCCGGTCTCCGCGTCCGGCTCGTCCCCGCCGGTGCGGGTGGCGCTGGTACTGCTGTCGGTCTGGGCGAGGGTCCGGGTCTGCACGGGGGGCGACCTCCAGGATGATCGCTGCGAAGCCGAGTGGCAGCGTGCGCTCCGAGGCTCGGGCACCGCCCCCAGTGTGGAGTACGACACAACACCGCCACGAGGGGCGTGCGGTGACTTTTTGCATCCGCCTGGTGACCCGGCGGTTATGCGGTTCGCCGGACTATGCGAGCGGCAATTGCGGGCCACGGTACGGGGAGGACGCGGACGCCGCCCGGGCGGGAAGACGGCCGGCGCCCGGTCAGAGCGCCTCCGCGCCCCGTTCCCGCAGAGCCTGGTCGTACTGCTGGAGGACCCACAACTCGTTCTGGACGGAGGCCAGTTCGGCGGGGTCGCCGCCGGTGGCGAGACGGGCCATCCGGGACTGGATGTCGCGGATGCGGCGTTCGACGGCGCGGCGGCGGATCTGGACCAGGACGGTGCCTGCGTAGGTCTCGTCCACCGTGCGGCGCAGGATCGGCTCGACGGCCAGCTCCGTGACCATGGAACGGACCGTGTCGTCCGGCGCGGCCTCGCGCACCCGGACCAGGTACTCCTGCGGGTCGGGCAGGCCGTACTCCGCGCCGCCCGCCTCCGCGATGGCCAGCCGCACGGCCGCGTACGGGGGTGCCGTGAACTCGTCCACTCCGTACGCGTCGAACGCCGGGGAGACCAGCTCGGGCCGCTGGAGGGCGAGTTTGAGCAGTTCGCGTTCGGCGGCGTAGACCGGGTTGCGCAGGGTCAGCGCCGGGCCGGAGTTCACCGGGCGCGGTGCCTCGGCCCACTGCCGTTCGTCCGGGCGGCGCCGGTCGGACGGCTGCGAGCCCCTGCCGCCCTCGCGTGCCCAGCGGGCCAGCTGGGCGACCCGGCGGACCACGAACTGGGTGTCGAGGATGCCCAGCATCCCGGCGAGCTCCACGGCGACCTCGTGCTGCGCGCCGCTGTTCTTGATCTTCGCGACGACCGGCGCGGCCTCGTCCAGCGCGGCGGCCCGGCCGGCCGGGGTGTCCAGGTCGTACCGGCTCACGATCTGCCGGAGCGCGAACTCGAAGAGCGGGGTGCGCGGTTCGACCAGGTCGGCCACCGCCTCGTCGCCCTTGGCCAGCCGCAGGTCGCAGGGGTCCATGCCGTCGGGCGCGATCGCGATGTAGGTCTCGGCGGCGAACTTCTGGTCGTCCTCGAAGGCCCGCAGCGCCGCCTTCTGCCCGGCCGCGTCACCGTCGAAGGTGAAGATCACGCGGGCGCTGCGGTTGTCCATCAGCAGCCGCCGCAGGATCTTGATGTGCTCCCCGCCGAAGGCCGTGCCGCAGGTCGCGATGGCCGTCGTCACCCCGGCCAGGTGGCAGGCCATGACGTCGGTGTAGCCCTCGACCACCACCGCGCTGCTGGTCTTGACGATGTCCTTCTTCGCCAGGTCGATGCCGTACAGCACCTGGCTCTTGCGGTAGATCGCCGTCTCGGGCGTGTTCAGGTACTTCGGCCCGTTGTCCGCCTCGTACAGCTTGCGGGCGCCGAAGCCGACGACCTCGCCGCCGATGTCCCGGATCGGCCACATCAGGCGGCCCCGGAAGCGGTCGATGGGGCCCCGGCGGCCCTCCTGGGACAGCCCGGAGAGGATCAGCTCCTTGTCGGTGAAGCCCTTGCCGCGCAGATAGCGGGTGAGGTGGTCCCAGCCCTGCGGGCTGTAGCCGACGCCGAAGTGCACGGCGGCGGCCTGGTCGAAGCCGCGCTCGGCGAGGAAGATCCGGCCGGTCTCGGCCTCGGCGCCGGTGGCGAGCTGCTCGGCGTACCACTGCGCGGCGATCTTGTGCGCCTCGACCAGGCGGATGCGCTCGCCGCGCTGGTGGGCCGGGTTGTACCCGCCCTCCTCGTACCGCAGCGTGATGCCGGCCTGCGCGGCCAGCCGCTCGACCGCCTCCGAGAAGGAGAGGTGGTCCACCTTCATCACGAAGGTGATGGTGTCGCCGCCCTCCTGGCAGCCGAAGCAGTGGAAGAGTCCCTTGCTGGGGCTGACCTGGAAGGACGGCGACTTCTCGTCGTGGAACGGGCACAGGCCCTTGAGGTTGCCGCCGCCCGCGTTGCGCAGCTGGAGGTACTCGGAGACCACGGCGTCGATCGGGACCGCGTCCCGTACCGCCTTCACGTCCTCGTCGTTGATCCGTCCTGCCACGGATGAATTCTACGGGGGCGCGGGGAGGCTCCCGGTGCCTCCGCGGGTCACGGGACGAGCCCGGCGAGCGGCACGTGCGGGTCCGACAGGGCCTCCACGTTCACCCGGGCCCGGGAACGGATGAGGTTCTGGATCGGCTCTGTGACATCCCACACGTTCACGTTCATCCCGGCCAGCACCCGTCCCTCGCGCACCCAGAACGCGATGAACTCCCGCTTGCCCGCGTCGCCCCGGATCACCACCTCGTCGTACGTCCCGGGCGGCGCCCACCCGCTGTACTCCATGCCCAGGTCGTACTGGTCGGTGAAGAAGTACGGCACCCGGTCGTAGGTGACGTCCCGGCCGAGCATCGCCCGCGCGGCGGCCGGGCCGCCGTTCAGGGCGTTCGCCCAGTGCTCCACCCGCAGCCGGGTGCCGAACAGCCCGAGCGGGAAGGACGCCACGTCTCCGGCCGCGTAGATGTCGGGGTCGGAGGTGCGCAGCCGCTCGTCCACCAGGATGCCGCCGCCGTGCGCCGGGTCGGCGATCTCCAGCCCGGCCGCCTCGGCGAGCGCGACCCGGGGTGCCGCGCCGATCGCCGCGAGGACGTCGTGCGCCGGGTGCTCCTCGCCGTCGTCGGTGCGGGCCGCGAGGACCATGCCGTCCTGTCCGACGATCTCGGTGAGCCGGACCCCGAAGTGGAAGCGGACGCCGTGCTCGCGGTGCAGCTCGGCGAAGAGATTGCCCAGCTCCGGCCCGAGGACGCCGTGCAGCGGGGTGGGCTCCGGTTCGATCACCGTGACCTCGGCGCCGTACTCCCGGGCCGCGGCCGCGACCTCCAGCCCGATCCAGCCGGCGCCCGCGATCACCAGGTGCCCGTTGTCCCGGCCGAGGTGCTGGAGCACCCCTTTCAGGCGCTCGGCGTGCGCGAGGCGGCGCAGGTGGTGCACGCCCGCCAGGCCGGTGCCGGGGACGTCCAGGCGGCGCGGTTCGGCGCCGGTGACCAGCAGCAGCTTGTCGTAGCGGACGAGGGTGCCGTCGTCACCGAAGCGGACCGTCTTCGCCGCGCGGTCGATGTGGTCCACGGTCTGGCCGAGGTGCAGCTCGACGTCGTGCCGGGCGTACCAGGCGGGCTCGTGCACGAAGACGCTGTCGCGCTCCTCCTTGCCGAGCAGATAGCCCTTGGACAGCGGCGGGCGCTCGTAGGGGTGGTCGCGTTCGTCGCAGATCAGTATCACCCGTCCGCTGAAACCCTCCGCCCGGAGCGTCTCGGCCGCCTTCGCACCGGCGAGACCGCCTCCGACGATGACGAATGTCTGATCCGCGTCGACCACTTGATGCCTCCTCGTAAGGGTGCCGCCACGTGCGAGCCTCCCGCACGCAGCGTGATGCGGGAAGAGGGTGTGACCCGATCAGGCCACGCACGGTCACCTTCCGTTCACCGGTGTCCCGTCAGTCTCGCGTGCAGCGACAGCGCGGAGGCGTCGGTGAGGGAGGCGATCTGGTCGACGATCACCCGCTTGCGCGCCCGGTCGTCCCCCGCCGCGTCGAACAGCGCGTGGAACTGGGGGTCCAGTCCGTCGGGCGCGCGGGCGGTCAGCGCCTCGGCCAGCTCGGCGACGATCACCCGCTGGTCGGCGCGCAGCCGCTCCTGCTCGGCGCGCTGCATCACATACCGGTCCGCGACCGCCTTGAGCACCGCGCACTCCATCCGGGTCTCGCGGGGTACGACCAGCCGGGCGGCGTACCGGGTGAGCCGGCCGGTGCCGTACGCGGCGCGCGTCGCGGTCTCGGCGGCCAGGCAGAACCGGCCGATGAGCTGGCTGGTGGCGTCCTTCAGCCGGGCCTGGGCGGTGGCCGTGCCGTCGTAGCCGTGCGGCCACCACTCCTCGTCCTGGAGGCGGTCCAGCGCGGCGGAGAGCTCGGCCGGGTCGGTGCCGGCGGGCACGTAGCGGCCGACGGCCACCTCGAACACCGCCCGCCGTTCCGGTTCCGCGTGCAGGCAGTCGGGGTCGATGTGCCCGGCGTGCAGTCCGTCCTCGACGTCGTGCACCGAGTAGGCCACGTCGTCCGACCAGTCCATGACCTGGGCCTCGAAGCAGGTGCGGGTGCCGGGGGCGTGGGCCCGGACCCAGTCGAAGACGTCGCGGTCGTCGTCGTACACGCCGAACTTCGGCGACGTGGGCGCGGTGGGGTGCCCGCCGCGCGGCCAGGGGTACTTGGTGGCGGCGTCGAGGGTGGCGCGGGTCAGGTTCAGGCCGACGGAACGGTCCTCGGTGAACCGTTTCGGCTCGATGCGGGTGAGGAGCCTGAGGGACTGGGCGTTGCCCTCGAAACCGCCGCAGTCGTCGGCGAACTCGTTCAGCGCGGTCTCGCCGTTGTGGCCGAAGGGCGGATGACCGAGGTCGTGGGCGAGGCAGGCCGCCTCCACCAGGTCCGGGTCACAGCCGAGGGCCGCGCCCAGCTCCCGGCCCACCTGGGCGCATTCCAGGGAGTGGGTGAGCCGGGTGCGCGGGCTCGCGTCCCACGCCCGGCTTCTGGTTCCGGGGGTCACCACCTGCGTCTTGCCGGCCAGGCGGCGCAGGGCGGCGGAGTGGAGGATGCGGGCGCGGTCGCGCTGGAAGGCGGTACGGCCGGGCCGTTTGTCGGGTTCGGGGGCCCAGCGTTCGGCCGACGCCGGGTCGTACGCGGGGTCGTGCGCCGTGTCGTGTGCCGTGGAGAGTGCGGTGCCTTCCATGGGTCGACAGTAAGCCCAGTCACCCGCCCGGTTCTCGTCCCGGGCGGCCGCGGGTCGCCCGCGCGGTGCTTCAGGCGGCCTCGGCCCACCGGGCCGGCAGGCTCTGCTCGTAACGGTGCAGGACCAGACGGGCCATCGCCTCGTGCGCGCCCAGCGGGGCGGAGGCGATCCACGGTGCCTGGGAGGCGCACTGCGTCGCGAAGCGGCCC
>NZ_JACBWZ010000155.1 GCF_013870595.1 Streptomyces sp. WELS2
AGACGCACCGCCGCCGCTCCGGCCAGGCGCAGCACACCGGGATCCGGTCCGCACCGCGGGCCGGGTCCGCCGGCCCCGCCCGGTTGTCGGTGGCGGATGGAAAGCTGGTCGGGTGAACGGAGACGAGCAGCTGCTGAACCGCCGCGTCTACGGCGCGGACCACGACGACCCCTACCCCGGCCCGCTCCCGCACCGCACCTACGCCGAACTGGTCGGCGGGCCGCTGGACGGCCTGCTGCTGGACATCCACGGGTGGCGGGCCGAGGAAGTCGACGACGGGGTCGCCCTGGCCACCGAACTCTCCCGGTGGCCCGGCGGCCGCGCCCTGTACGACCCGCGCCCCGGCGAGCCCCGCACCTCCGGGCCCGGCGTCGGCTGCCGCTTCCACTACTCCGGCGACGCGCCCTGACCAGCACGTCGGCGGCTACGGGCCACTCGCCGTACAGTGGCCCCCACGTTACGTCGACATCCGCCGGCCTTCATGACCACACCGGGCTTCGGCCGGCGCACATGCGCAGCTGACGGCGGCAAGCCGGGGGGAGCCGGCTTGCCTGTACATCGGGGCACTCGGGGAAGAGAAATGCCGGAGAGCACGAGCGCGCCGGCGAACAGCACGGCCGGCGGTCATGAGGGAGGCACACACCGTGGTGGAGCCGGACAGCATCAGGAGTGTCGGCCGGCGGTCCCCTGGAGCGGGGGACACCGCGCTGGCGGAGGCACTGGCCGCCATCGGTGCGGGCGCGTACGTGGTGGATGACAAGGGGTGCATCATCGCGGTCAACGCGCGTGCCGAAGAACTGCTGGCCCGGCCGGCCGAGGAGCTGGTCGGGCGGGACGCGCACGATCTGCTCCACCGCGACGCCCACGGCCAGCCGATGCCGACCAGCCGGTGCAGCATGCGTTTGGCGTTCCACGCCAGGAACCCGGCGCAGGCGGCAGGGGACTGGTTCTCGCGCGGCGACGACTCCCTGCTGCCGGTCTCCTGGCTGGTCACCCCCTATGACATCCAGGGCTCCGAAGCCGCCACCCTCGTGGTCTTCCACACCGACCGGCGACCGGCGTGCGACCGGCGGCAGCAGGGGGCCGTCCTGCGGCCGGAGCCGCTGACCGAACTCGAACGTCTGGCCCTGCTGGCGGAGACCACGACACAGCTGACCTCCACCCTGGACGTCCAGGAGGCCCTGCGCCGGCTCGTGGGACTGGTCGTGCCCCGGCTGGCGGACTGGGTGATCATCGATCTGATCACGGAGGGTGACGAGGTGTGGCGCAACACCGTGGTCCATGCCGACGGCCACACCCTGAAACACCACGAGGAACTCGAAGGGCCCATGCCCCCGGTGCCGGAGCAGTCCCCCATGCCCCTGTCCAGAGCACTGCGCGGGGTCGCCTCGACCGTGGCCGGCCCCGAGACCTACCGGCAGACTCCGGATTCCGGCATCGCCGTCGAGCAGCGCCGCCTCTTCGAGGCGAGCGGCATCCGCTCCGCCGCCATCGTCCCCCTCCGCAGCGCCCGGGAGGTGCTGGGGGCCCTCACCCTGGGCCGCGCCGACCAGACGGGCGACTTCACCACCGCGGACCTCCCCCTGATCGAGGACATCGCACGCCGTGCCGCGCTCGCCGTGGACAACGCACGCCTCTACCAGCGCCAGCGCAAGGTCGCCGAGACCATGCAGAACCACCTGCTGCCCCGGCTGCCCGTCCTGGGCGGGCCGCAGATGGTCGCCCGCTACCTGCCCGCACCCGACGCCTCCCAGGTCGGCGGCGACTGGTACGACGCCTTCCAGTTGTCCGACAAGGCCACCGCCCTGACCATCGGAGACGTCGTCGGCCACGACCTCGAAGCCGCCGCCGGCATGGCCCAGGTACGCAACATGCTCCGCGCCTACGCCTGGTCCCAGCAGGATCCGCCCAGCCGCATCGTCGAACGGCTCGACGAGGCCGTCACCCACATCACCAACGTGCCCATGGCCACCATGATCTTCGCCCGCCTCGACGCGATCGGCGACGGCCACTGGGAGCTCTGCTGGACCAACGCCGGCCACCCACCGCCCCTGCTCATCACCAGGGACGGCCTCACCCGCTACCTCACCGACGGCCACGCCATCCTGCTGGGCACCGGAGTCCGGGAGTCCCGCCCCGACGCCACCACCGTGCTGCCTCCCGGATCCACCCTCCTGCTGTACACCGACGGCCTCATCGAAGCAGCCGGTCACTCCCTGGACGAGGGTCTGGGCCGGCTGCGTCAGCACGCGGCCGCCCTCGCCCACCGCCCTCTGGCTGCCTTCACCGACCACCTTCTGCGCCGGGTCCGCCCCGTCGACAACGACGACGACGTCGCCCTTCTCGCTCTGCGCACCCCGGTCGAACCCGCCGGGAGGTAGCGCCGCGATCGGCCGGGGAGACCGACACCGGTCCGCCGGACCCGCCTTCGAGCCGCCGGACCGGTGAACCGGGTGCCGCACGCGGCTCCCTGCCGGGCTCGGGACGGCCCGGAAGCCGCAGCGGCTTCCGGGCCGTCATCGCCGTGGTGCTCAGTACCAGTACCAGCGGCGGGCGGGCTTGTTGCTGAAGATGCGTCGCATCGATGCGGCCATGGCTGCTCACCTCCCTTCCCTGTCGTGCTCGCTTCCCCCGTGGCGTGGGGTGCGGTGGAGCATGAACGGTCGCGGAACATTGCCTTCGGAGATGACCGCGCGGGTGTCGCCGCCGGTGACGGTCAGGCGGGCGTCGCGGGTGAGCGCGGTCAGCGACTCGGTCAGCAGCGTCTGTGCCACCGCCGCGCCGGCACAGATGTAGGGGCCCGCGCCGAACGGTACGTAGGAGCCGTGTTCGCCCGGCTCCTCCCAGCGCTCGGGCCGGAACTCGTAGGGGTCGGTCCAGCGGCCCGTCTCGTGGTGCATCAGGTACGGGCTGACGGAGAGGAGGTCGCCGGGCCGGAAGGCGACGCCACCGAGTTCGACGGCGTGCGGGACGGTGCGGCCGAGCAGCCAGGGAATCGGGCGGTGCCGCAGTGCCTCCCGCACGACCTGGTCGGCGGGCCAGGGCCACGGCGTGTCCGCCGTGTGGTGCAGGCAGCCCAGCAGTACCGACCATGCCAGCGAAGCGCTGATGGGCACCACGATCGCCCGGTACATCATCAAGTGCAGCCCGGCCAGCGTCCGGTCGGTCACCTCGGCGGGAGGACATACGCCGAGCAGGGCGTCCAGCACATCGCGGGGCGGCTCGCCGGCGGGGTGCCGCCGACGGTGTCGTACCTCCTCGGTCAGGGCGGTGAGCAGCCCGGCCCGCAGGAACTCGGCCCGCGCTCGCCGCCAGGCCCGGGGTGCGTGGAACACCACTCCCCCACGCATCGCCTGATCGGTCAACCCGCTTGTCCGGGCGGCACTTTCGGGGTGCAGCAGCAGGTCGGCCAGGCAGCGGTGCACCAGCGCATCGCCGGCGGCGGGCCAGCGGCCGGCCGCCGGGAGCGCGGTCACCGCCCGGGTCAGCTCGGCGCGGTACCTCGGCAGGCCCGCGCGCAGGAAGTTCCGCACCGCGTGGCCGACTTCGACCTGTGCGTGTCGCGTGGGCAGCAGTTCGTCGAAGAATCCCGACTTCCCCGTGTTGTACGCCGGGCTGCGCAGCAGGCTCTGCGCCAGGTCGGAGTCCGCGACGCAATAGCCGCCATGGGGAAGCCGGAACACTTCCGTCCCGCTGCGGCGGCGCAGGGTGTCGATGCACTCCAGGGGATCCCGCCGAAACCGGCGTTTTTCTCCGATTCTCATCGAGCCATCTCCTCGGCGAGTCTCCCGGCGGGGACACGGAGCCTGTCCGGCACTGCCCCTCCATCCGGGGAATCCCCGTCCGGACGTGCGGAAAACGGGCATGATGCCGCTATCACCCATGCGAGCTAAATAACATATAGATTGATAAATCTGCCGCCCTCGGATTCGAAAGTTTCGCTGGACGTTCGGCCGATTGCGATCCGGGCGACCGCAGGGTGTGCGCCCGCCAGCCCAGATGGGCGCTGCACACACCTTGACCCGGCTCGGCCGTTGACCATACATTCCCTCACGCCATTCGTCATCATGACGGCCATTCACATATGTGACAGTCACCGGATGAGGTCAGCGTGCTGAAGGGCGTTCTCTTCTTTCCCGTCACCCCGTTCACGGAAGATGGTTCGGTAGACACGGCGAAACTTTCGGCGCACGCGCGGGCCGCCGAGGAGGCCCGAGCGGGCGGGCTGTCGCTGATGCCGCCGTACCTGGTCACGGGACCGCCCGCCGGGCTGGTCGCCCATGGGCGTGAGGCGATCGCCGGCTCCCTGCCGGTGATCCTCTGCCGGCGCGGCACCGCCCGGTTCGACGTCCCTGCGGCTGTGGAAGTCGCGCGCCCGCCACGGATGGCGGGTCTGAAGGACGGCACCGGTGACCTGGACCCGCCGGCCCGGACCGTGACCGCGGTCCGGGCGGACCCGGCCACCGGCGGACGCGGTTTCCAGTCCTCCGACGGGATGCCCACGGCCGAGGGGACCAAGGCGGCCGTCCGGCTGCGCGGCCTCGACGTGGGGGGCGTGCGTCCACCGCTGACCGATCCGGCGCCCGGGCATCTCGCCGAACCGGAGGAGATCATCGCGAGGGGGGAGGCGATCCGGTGAGCGCGGACCTGCGGATCAGCCGTGTCGACATCACACCGGTGGCGTTCAAGGACCCCGCCCTGCTCAACGCCGTCGGTGTCCACGAACCCTACGCCCTGCGCGCCGTGGTCGAGGTGACGACGGACCAGGGCATCGCCGGGCTGGGCGAGACCTATGCCGACGAGGGGCACCTGCGCCGGCTGCGCTCGGCCGCCGACGCCATCACCGGCATGGACGTCCACGCCCTCGGCCCGATGCGCCGCCGTATCGCCGGTCTGATCGGCGACGACCGCGGCGGCGACGGCCATGGCCTGACCGGCATGATCACCACCAGCAGCACGGTGGACCGGGTGTTCTCCCCGTTCGAGGTGGCCTGCCTGGACATCCAGGGCCGGGCCGCCGGCCGTCCCGTCAGCGATCTGCTCGGCGGTGCCGTACGTGACGAAGTCCCGTACAGCGCCTACCTGTTCTACAAGTGGGCCGCGCATCCCGGACACGAGCCCGACGAGTGGGGACCCGCCCTGGACCCGTACGGCATCGTGGCGCAGGCCCGGCGCATGGTGGAACGGTTCGGCTTCGGGGCGATCAAGCTCAAGGGCGGTGTGATGCCGCCCGAGCAGGAGGTGGAGGCGGTTCTCGCGCTGCGCGAGGCGTTCCCCGGCGTCCCATTGCGCCTGGACCCCAACGCCGCCTGGACCGTGGAGACTTCGCTGAAGGTGGCCCGCCGGCTGGAAGGCGTCCTGGAGTACCTGGAGGACCCGACCCCCGGCCAGGAGGGCATGGCCCGGGTCGCCCGGGAGGCCCCGATGCCACTGGCCACCAACATGTGTGTGGTCGCCTTCGACGAACTGCCCTCCGCGGTCCGCGACGACGCGGTCCGGGTCGTCCTGTCCGACCACCACTACTGGGGCGGCCTGCACCGCTCCAAGCTGCTCGCCGGGATCTGCGCCACCTTCGGCATGGGCCTGTCCATGCACTCCAACTCCCATCTCGGCATCAGTCTGGCCGCGATGACACACCTGGCCGCCGCCACCGAGAACCTCACCTACGCGTGTGACACACACTGGCCGTGGAAGGACCCGGCGGAGGACGTGATCGTCCCGGGCGTGCTCGGCTTCCGCGCCGGCGCGGTCGCCGTGCCCCGCTCCCCCGGCCTCGGCGTGGAACTGGACCGTGACGCGCTGGCCCGGCTGCACGAGCAGTACCTGCGCTGCGGCCTGCGCAACCGGGACGACACCGGGTACATGCGCCGGCTGGACCCGTCGTACGAGAAGAAGTCACCGCGCTGGTGACCCCCGGCGGACCCCTGCCCGCCCCGCCTGGTCCGCCGACGTCCGTACTTCTTACCGCCGT
The DNA here is from genome assembly GCF_013870595.1 of Streptomyces sp. WELS2. Lineage (GTDB taxonomy): Bacteria > Actinomycetota > Actinomycetes > Streptomycetales > Streptomycetaceae > Streptomyces. Next base: position 5,972 of record NZ_JACBWZ010000155.1, read on the forward strand.
TCACGACAAGAAGGTCCTCCCATGCACTGGCTCGACTGGGCCGCCGTAGGCGCCTACTTCCTGGTGATGCTCCTGATCGGCCTGTGGTCGCACCGGCGTGTCGACGACGTGTCCGACTACTTCACCGGCGGCGGCCGGATGCCCTGGTGGCTGACCGGCATCTCGCACCACATGTCCGGCTACAGCGCCGCCGTCTTCGTCGCGTACGCCGCGGTCGCCTACGACTACGGCATCACCGTGTACGTGTGGGCCTTCCTGCCGCTCGCCCTCGGCACCGGCGTCGGCGCCTGGCTCTTCGCGCCCCGGTGGAACCGGCTGCGCGAGCGCTACCGGGTCGCCTCCCCGCTGGAGTACCTGGTGCGCCGCTACAACCTGCCCACCCAGCAGGCGCTGGCGTGGAGCGGCGCCCTGCTCAAGGTCTTCGACGTGGCCGCCAAGTGGGCCTCGGTGGCCGTGCTGCTGAAGGTCTTCACCGGTATGCCGATGACCGACGGCATCCTGCTGACCGGCGTCGTCACCCTGCTGTACTGCACGGTCGGCGGGCTGTGGGCGGACGCGCTCACCGAGTTCGGGCAGTTCGTCATCCAGGGCGTGGCCGCGCTGTCGATGATGTGGGTCGTCCTCGACCGGCTCGGAGGCGTGTCCGGCCTGGGCACGCTGTGGCACCGGCTGCCGCCCGGGCACACCGACCCCCTCGTCGGCCCGTACACGGCGGGCTTCCTGACCGCGTACGTCGTCGTGAAGCTCTTCGAATACAACGGCGGCATGTGGAATCTCGCCCAGCGGTACATGGCGACCGACTCGCCACGCTCCGCCCGCCGTTCGGCCGGGCTGTCGGCGGCCCTCTACCTGGTGTGGCCGGCCGTACTGCTGCTGCCCGCGGTCGCCGCGCCGGTGCTGATGCCGCACATCGCCGAGCCGCAGCAGACCTACGCCCTGATGGCACGGTCGTACCTGCCCACGGGCCTGGTGGGGCTGACCCTGGCGGGCATGTTCTCGCACACCATGGCCATGGCCTCCTCGGACGCGAACGCCATCTCGGCGGTGGTCACCCGGGACATCCTGCCCGCCGTCCTGCCCGGTTTCCGCGAGGTGGGCACCGAGCGCGGACTGCGGGCGGCGCGTGTGGTCACGGTCGCCTTCATCACCGTCTCCATGGTCGTGGCCATCGAGGCCGATCACTTCGGCGGGGTCCTCGGCATCATCGTCGGCATGGTCGCGGCCGTCATGGGCCCGATCTCCATTCCGATGCTGCTCGGGCTGCTGCCCGCCTTCCGGCGCTGCGGGCCCCGGGCGGCCCTCACGTCGTGGGCGCTCGGTCTCGGCGGCTACTTCTTCGTCAAGTACGGCCTGGACGGCGCCTCCCAGACCACGGTGGTCGTCACCCCGCTGGTCACCTCGCTCGCCGTCTACGCGGGCCTGGGCCTGTTCCTGCCCGAACCGGACGCGGAGGCGGACGCCGTGGTGGCGGCGGTCTCCGGCCCGGAGCCCGGCTCCGGCACGGCCACGCACCCGGTGGCGGAGCGGGCCTGACACCCACCAGCCCAGCAACCTGACCAGTCGGAGGAACCTTCTCATGAAGCGAGCAGCGTCATTCGTGGCCGCCGCCGCGGCGATCGCCGCCACGGTGGGCCTCTCCCCCCACTCGTCACCCGGCGCCGACGGCCCGCGAAGCGGCGTGGCCGCCCCCGCGCGGCCCGCGGCCATGACGGCCGGGAGCGGACGGTGGACGGACACCTGGGCGTCCATGCCCCAGCTGACCGAGCCGGGCAACATGCCCCCGGCGCCGTTCACCCAGAGCGACCGCGTGTTCGACAACGCCACCCTGCGGCAGACCGTGCACGTCGGGCCGGGCGGCAAGCGCATACGGCTGCGGCTGTCCAACGCCTTCGGCGGGGCCGACCTGCCCGTCACCGCCGTCTCCGTGGCCCGCCCGGCCGACGGCAAGGCGGGCGTCGGCGCGATCGTGCCGGGCAGCTCCCGGCCGGTGACGTTCGGCGGACAGCCGGGCTTCGACATCCCCCAGGGGGCACAGGCGGTCAGTGATCCGCTGGACTTCGACGTGGCGCCGGGCAGCAACCTCACCGTGACGCTGTACCTCGCGCACGGGCAGGCCTCCACCGCCATCACCTCACACCCCGGCTCCCGCACGACGTCCTACCTGCTCGCCGGCGACCACCTGGACGACGCGGACCTGGCCGGTGCCACGACCGTCGACCACTGGTACTTCCTGAGCGGGCTGGAGGTGTGGTCGCGGCACACCTCCTCGGCCACCGTCGTCCTCGGCGACTCGCTCAGCGACGGCCGCGGCTCCACGACCAACGGCAACGACCGCTGGCCGGACCGGCTGCGGGCGCGGCTGGCGTCCCACCCCGGCACGGCGGACATCGCCGTCGTCAACGAGGCGGCGGGCGGCAACCGCGTCCTGCGGGACGGGCTGGGCCCCAACGCCCTGGCCCGGCTGGACCGGGACGTCCTCGCCCGCAGCGGCGTCGACCGGCTCATCGTCTTCGAGGGCGTCAACGACATCGGCACCGCCGGCACCTCCCCGGCGGACGCGCGGCGGATCGCGGCCGAACTCATCGGCGCCTACCGGCAGATCGTCACCCGCGCCCACGCCCAGGGCATCCGGGTCTACGGCGCCACCCTCACCCCCTTCGGCGGCCACGGCTACGACGACCCGGCCGGCACCCACGAGTCGGCCCGGCAGCAGGTCAACCAGTGGATCCGCACCGGCGGCGGATTCGACGCCGTCATCGACTTCGACCGCACGGTCCGCGACCCGGACGCCCCCGGCCGGCTGCTGCCCGCCTACGACACCGGTGACCACCTCCACCTCAACCCGGCCGGGTACCAGGCCCTGGCCGACGCCGTCCCGGTCACCCTGTTCCACCGCTGAGCGACGCCTTGCCCGAGCCACGACCACGGACGGCCGGTCCCCCGGGGACGGAGGGGACCGGCCGTCGCCTCAAGGAGCAAGGAGGGCGGGCGGATTGCTATGGGAGCGCTCCCATGCTAGGAACACCGCACGGCGACCACAATGAGCGCGGCAGAGATTTCCGGGCCGATCGGCGGGTAAGCGAAACTGTCACCCGCGTCGAATACGAGCACACAAGACGGCCGTGCCACCGGGGTGGGTGGCACGGCCGGAGTGCGGGTGTCGCGTGGCGGGCATCAGGCCCGGGAGGCGGGCGTCAGGCCCAGGGGGAGGTCACGACCCAGCTCGTGTCGTCGGCCCAGGCGGTGGCGTTGTCCCAGGCGTGTGAGCCGCCGTGGCTCGCGACGTAGACGCCGTATTCGTAGTGCCGTACGAAGTCGCCGGGGTAGTTGGCGGACCGGAGGGAGACGCCCTGGCCGTTGTGGCCCGGCTGCGGGCAGAACGTGGCGTCCAGCCTGGACAACGCGCTGCTGTCGATGGTGTCGACGCGCAGCCGGAAGTCGTAGTGGCGCAGGTACTGCCCCGGCTTGTCGGCGGACTCGAAGGAGACGCAGGAGGCGTCGCCCAGGCCGGCGCGCACGGTCCAGGTCGCGGCGGCCTTGTCGGCGGACGGGCTGGCCGAGGAGACCGCGCCGATGGCGGCGTTGTTGTCGGCGGTGTCGTGCCGGAGGTAGTCGGCCGTGCAGCAGGAGGTGGTGGCCCGCAGCGAGACCCTGGACCCCACGGCGGGCGCGCCCGCCACGGGGGAGGCGGTGTACCCGGCCGCGTTGATGTTGGCCTGTACGGCGTTCTCGGTGGCGTCCGACGGGTAGCCGGACGTCATCACGCCCTCGTAGAAGGTGCCGGCGGAACCGTTGCTGTTGTCACCGCCGATGCCGAGGATGATGGCCCCTTCCTTCCTCATCGGGTTGTAGCCCGAGGCGTTGGGGCGCGGTCCGTCGTAGTAGGTGGACAGGCCGCCCGACTGGGCGTTGCCGCCCCGGATCGCCCAGTGGTTGGGGCCGCCCTTGACGACGGCGGTGAGGAACCGGTGACCGGCGCTGGGGTCGTTGGCGTTGTAGCCGCGGTTGACCCCGGAGAACAGGCCGTTCTCGAGGTCGGCCATGACCCAGGGGCCGTTGCCGGTGCCGTAGCCCCAGGTCTTGCTGTTGCCGAAGTAGATGGCCTCCATCGTGCCGTTGCCGTTGTCCCGGCTGTTGGTCTCGGCGTTGCCGTAGTCGAAGCAGCAACCGCCGTTGTAGTGGCTGCCGTCGAGGAGCGCGTACATGCCTTCCGGCTGGTCCCCGGTCGCGATGCCGTTGGTGTTGTTGTTCCGGTAGCCGGTGCCGGGCGCGATGAAGACGCCGTACGCCTTGTGGCCGCCCACGGTGACCGGCGCGGCGGACGCCTCGGCGAGGTTGTCGTAGCCGCCCGCGGCGGGACCCTGGAAGCCGCCGGGCGGCGCCTGGGTGAGGTGGTTGCCGCGCCCGGACTGGTCGTAGATGACGGTGATCAGGCAGCTCGTGCCCGCGCAGAAGGAGTCCTGCGCGGCGGCGTCGGCGTAACCGCCCGAGCCGAGCGCGCCGATGTCCCGCGTGGCGCCGTCGGAAGCGCGCTTCACCTGGTAGAGGCGGCCGTTGTACGCGGAGTACAGGGCGCGGGTGGTGCTGTGCGCGGCCACGCACGGTGTGCCGCCGGCCGCGT
>NZ_JACBWZ010000156.1 GCF_013870595.1 Streptomyces sp. WELS2
CGGTGTCCAGGTGCCATGGGGTGCGACCCGCAGCAGGGAGGAGAGGCCGGCCTCGTGGAAGGCCAGCTCGATCTCCGGCAGGCCTTCGGAGAAGTGGGCCCAGCCGTCGTAGTGCACCGGTACGACGACGTCCGCGCCGAGGACGGCCGCCGCGGCGGCGGCCCGGTGGCCGTCCAGGGACAGCGGCCGCCCGTCGAACTTCGCCGGTACGCGGGCCGCTCCCGCGTGCAGGACGGCGGCGTCGATGTCCGGTACCCGGCGGGAGATCTCCACGACCGTGCGGATCGAGGCGTTGTCACCGCTGACGTACACGGTGGGAAGCCCCTGCCCGGACAGCACGAACCCGGTGACCTCGCAGTTGACGTTGCCGTCGGCGTCCCGCTCGCCGTCCTCGGGGCCGTGGACGGCGGGGACCGCCAGCACGGTCAGGTCGCCGGCGCCGTCGGGGCGGGGCACCAAGTGGCTGGTCCACGGGGCGAGGCCGACGGCCGGTGAGCCGAGCCGCCGCGCGGACAGCGGCCCGGTGAGCACCAGCGGAGCCGACTTCGCGAAGGCGCGGCCCCGCCCGTCCAGGTTGTCCGGGTGGGCCTCGTGACTGACCAGGACCAGGTCGACCGGCCCCACCGCGTCTTCGCCGGCGGCCGGACCGGCGGTCTTGGCGAGGTACCCCTGGGGGCCCGCCGCGTCGAAGGTCGGGTCGCTGACGATCCGCAGCCCGCCCATGTCGATGACGGCCGTCGGGCCGCCCAGGACGGTGACCGCGCGGTCCTGCCGGTCCGGCCCTGTGCTGTTGATGGTTTCGTTCACGCGGTCGAGGCTAATGACAACCCCGGGTCACGTGAAACGCCTGTGCTGTCACAGCCGTGCCCGGCGCGATGATTCCGCTCCGGGGCGCCGGACCGGACGGGCACGGGACGGACCGGCGGATCGTCACCGTACGACGCGCCACCGGTTGTCGGCCGTGCCGTCGTCCGGGGCCTGCACCGCGAAGGCGCCCATCGCGGTGGAGTTGTTCTCGATGCCGAGCAGCTTCCCGCTGTGCGCGTTGCGGATCTTGAAGGTGCCGTCGCCCTGGTCGATCAGGATCCACCGGTGGTCGGCGGTGCCGTTGTCCGACCACTGCAGCACGGCGGCGCCGTCGGCCGTGGACATGTCCCGTACGCCGAGCACCTTGCCGCTGTGCACATTGCGGAAGCGGACGGCGTCACCGTCGGGGACCATCTCCCAGTCGTGGTCGGCGGTGCCCGAGTCGCTCCACTGGAGCGCACGGCCGCCGTCGGCGGTGGACATGTCCTGGATGCCCAGCACCAGGCCGCCGGCCGCGTTGGCGAGCCGGACGGACGCCACGCCCCCGGTGTTCCAGTAGACGGTGTAGTTGTGGCCGTGCGCGTCGTGGAACGGGCCCAGACCGACGGGGGAGCCGTTCGCCGTGGCGGTGAAGGCGAGCGCGGTGGAGCTGGTCCGCCTGATCGAGGAGACGTCCAGGGCGGGGAGGGAGCCGAGCGCGGTGTCGCCGTAGTCGCCGGCCAGGACGACCGGGCCGTAAGTGACCGCGGCGACGCCGGGGTTGTCGTTGGCCGGGCGCAGCACGGTGCGCATGGGCAGGCGGACGGTCACGGTGTCGCCCGACGTCCAGGCGCGGGTCAGGGCCGCGTAGCTGCCGGGAGTCGTGGCGATGTCCTGTACGACGCCGTTGACGCTGACGGTGGCCCCGCTGGTCCAGCCGGGGATGCGGACGCGCATCGTCCAGGTTCCGCCGGCGTCGCCGGTGACCCGCAGGGTCGTGGTGTCGCCCGCCGGGTACGAGGTGGTCTGGGTGACGGTGATGCCGCGCTGTGTCCAGGTGAGCACCGAGGGCACGAACAGGTTCACGGTCAGGGTGGTGCCGGCGTGGAAGTACACGGAGTCCATCAGCCGGGTGTGCATCTCCAGACCCGTGCCCTGGCAGCACCAGAAGGTGGTGTAGTCGGTGCTCCAGGTGCCGCCGCCCCAGGCCGGGCCCACGCCTCGCCGGCCGCCGGGGTTGAGCGGGGTGAAGTAGGTGACGTGGCCGTGCGGGTCGGCCGGGTTCTGCTGGCCGATCATCTGGTTCAGCCACGCCTGCTCGTAGTAGTCGAACAGCTCGGCCCGGTCCGGCGTCAGCGCGAACAACTCCCGGGTGAGCGTGAGCATGTTGACGGTGTTGCAGCTCTCACAGGTGTCCTGCCGCAGGTAGGCGGCGATGGCGTCCGGGGCCCGGAAGTGCTCCGCCTGGCTGTTGCCGCCGATGGCGTAGGTGTGGGCGTGGACGCAGAAGTTCCAGGCGTTGGTGGCGATGTCCCGGTAACGGGTCGCACCCGTGGCCTTGTACTCGCGGACGGCCCCGATCCACTTGGGCACCTGGGTGTTGGCGTGCAGCCCGGCCAGCCGGTCCTCGCCCGCCGCCAGCGGATCGAACACGGCGGCGTGGTCGAACCGCTGGGCGACGGTCAGCCATCGCGCGTCGCCGGTCTGCTGGTACAGATCGGTCAGGACGGCGTTCATGCCGCCGAACTCCGTGCCCAGCATGGCCTGGAGCTGCGCGGTGCTCAGCCGGCCGGTACGCCGGTCGACCCAGCCCGCCAGGGCCAGCAGCACATCACGGGCCTGTGTGCTGCCGATGTACCGCCACACGTCCAGCAGACCGGTCAGCGTCTTGTGGATGGTGTAGTACGGCACGTTCCCGTTGGACAGCGTGCGCGCCTCCAGGGCGGTGAAGTCGGACTCGGGATAGCCGGCGAGGTATCCCGCGCCGAACCCGGCGGCGCCGTTGTTGGCCTGGCACTTGGCCAGTTCCGCGACCATGTACAGGGCCTTGTCCCGGTAGACGCCGTCCCCGGTCACCGCGTACGACTGTGCCCACGCGGTGAGGAAGTGACCCTGGACATGGCTGCGGAAGGGGAAGTCGGGGGCCTCCCAGCCCCCGGTGGCGGCCGCGCCGTTGGTCGGCAGACGGTGGTTGGCGCGGAAGTTGTACAGCAGCCGGTCGACGTCGACGAACCGCAGATAGCTCTGGGTCCGGTTCTGGTTGTCCAGCCACCGGCTCGCGGTCAGCCGGACCTGGCCGAGCTCGAAGGGGGAGGCCTGGGTTCCGATGTCGGACCGGGCGGGGGGTACGACCGCGTGGGCGGCGGAGCCGCCGAGGACGGGGCCCACGGCGGACGCCGCGGCGGTGGCCCCGGCGAGCTGGAGGAGACGTCGTCTGCTGACGGAGGGGGACATGGACACACCCTTTCGGTGGGAGCCCGTGCTGGTGGGGGACGCGCGGCGCGTACCTCCAATGTCCGTGATATCGAACGTTGTTCGCGAAATCGTCGAGAACATAGTGGGGCGCCCGACGGGCCGTCAATGTCATGGACATACGCAATCGGCCGCCGTGGTCACTTCCCCGCGCCGTCCCGCCCACCGGGACCGGCGCCGAGGGCGCCGTCGACGCGGCGCGCTGACGGAGTCCGTCCCGTGAAGGGGGCGTACGCCGCGCCGCCCGGGTCCGCTCCGGCGCGCCCCGTCCACCGCGCGTCCGCGGGCGTGTTTCCCGCCGGCCGGACACCGCTGTCGTGCCACTGTGGCGCCGCCGAAGGGCGCCGGTGGTGTGCGGGGCAGGGCATGCCGCCGCGCGTGGAGGGAGCGTGGGAAGTGAAACCGGGGAAGGCCGCGTGGGCGGGCATCACGGGGACGGACGACGACGCCTGTCGAGAAGCGTTCGACACGGTCCTCTCCGGGACGGACGAGAAGACCACCACCCACGCGTACCTGCGCCAGGTGGTGGATCGGCTGCCCGCCGGCGCACGCTCCTGGACATCGGCGCCGCCCAGGGCACGACGACGCGGTATCTCGCCCCGTCCTTCGAGCGCGTCGTGTGCGTCGAGCCGAGCGAGCCCGTGCGGCGCGTGCCGGTGCGGGCGTGCCCGCAGGCCGAGGTGGTGGCCGGACCGGTCGGGGAGGCCCGCATCGAGGCGCAGGCCGATCTGGCCCCGCTGTCCCACGTGCGCAGTCGGCGGTGACGACGGCACGCGTCATGGAGTGGGTGGCGCCGGGCGGCGTCCTGCTCGTGCTGCCGCAGAATCGCGCCCGGCACCCCGAGGGCACACCGAACGCACCCGCCCGCCTTCTGCCGTGTCAGCCGCCGGCGTGGAGCCGGTGTGCGCCGGCCGGGACCGGTGCGAGCCGGTAGGCGCCTTCATGGGTGACGACACGGCCGGCGGTGGGCGGTGGGAAGTGGGTGCCCAGGACGAGGGTCTCGGTGTCGGCGAGGGCGCCGAGCAGCGAGCGGCGCGTCGCCTCGGACCGTTCGGGGTCGATGTCGACGCAGGCGCCGATGGCGGGGTGGGCGAGCTGGACCGGGTGGTGGACGCAGTCCCCGGTGATCAGGGCCTTCTGTCCGCGGCTGGTCAGCTCGACGGCGAGATGACCAGGGGTGTGCCCGGGGGTGGGGATCAGGCGCAGGCCCGGGACGATCCGGACGCCCTCCGCGGGCACGTCGACGAGGTCGAGCAGTCCCGCCCGCTCCACCGGGATCACGGAGTCGCGGAACATCTGCCTGCGCGGCTCCTCCATGTCGTACCCGGCCCAGAACTCCCGCTCGGCGCGGGAGGTGAGGTGGCGGGCGTTGGGGAAGGTGGGGACCCACTCGCCGTCCACCTTCCGCGTGTTCCAGCCGACGTGATCGGCGTGCAGGTGGGTGAGGATCACCAGGTCGACCGAGTCCGGGGGGAACCCGGCGGCGGCAAGGCGCTCGGGATAGTCGGTGTCCAGGTCGTGCCACGCGGGATTGGCCCGCTCCTTGCCGTTGCCGATGCCGGTGTCCACCAGGACCCGCCGCCCGGCGACGGTGACGGCGAAGCTGTGGCTGTCCAGGCGCGGGACCCCCGCGTCGTCCGCGAAGTGCGGACGCAGCCACTCCTGCCCGGTGACCAGGTCCGGAGTGGCACCGGGCAGCAGCCACGGTCCGGTCGCGGGCGGCAGGGGAACCTCGTCGACGCGGTGGACGACGAGGTCGCCCACGGTCCAGGAGGGTACGGCGGTCGGGCCGGTGGCCGGGGGAGTGCTCATGATCGGTCGTCTTCCTTGGGGAGGGGCGTGCGGCGGTGCGTGGTCCGGCGCCGGGTCCGGGACTCCGCGACACGCTTAACGCAATCGGTTTGCGTTAAGGAACCGTAGGTCCTAGAGTCCCGTTAACGCAAACATTTGGCTTTTGGTGCCGGATCCGTTCCGCCGCTCCTGCCGTTCGAAACCTCCTCCAGCCCCCCCAGACCACTCCAGCTCCGAGGGAGAACGTCCATGTCCTCCGCCGAACTCACCCCAGCGGAGGCGGCCCGCTGGGCCGCCCGCGCCGGGCTCCCGCTGCCCGCCGACCGCCACGCCGTGGTCGCGGCCACCGCCGGTCACATCCACTCCGTCGTCGCGGTCCTGCGGGAGCTGGACTTCGACGACACCCCGCCCGCCCTCGCCTACCGCGCCGAACAGGAGACGCACGATGCAGCCCTGTGAACTCCCGCTGAGCGTCGCGGCCGAGGCGATCCGGGCCCGTCGGCTGTCCCCCGTCGAGCTGGCGGACTCCGTCCTCCAGCGCGTCGAGCGGGTGGAGCCGCACCTTCGGGCGTACGTCGCCGTCACCGCCGAACGCGTCCGCCGGGCCGCGCGGGAGGCCGAGCGCGAGATCGCGGCCGGCCGCCACCGTGGTCCGCTGCACGGCATCCCGATGGCCCTGAAGGACCTGATCGACGTCGCCGGCGTGCCGACCACGGCCAGCTCCCGGGTCAGAGCCGGGCACAGCGCGCGGACCGACAGCACGGTCGCCGCCCGGCTGTCGGCGGCCGGCGCGCTCCTGGTCGGCAAGACCCACACCCACGAGTTCGCCTACGGCCTGACCACCCCGCAGACCGGCAACGCCTGGGACACCGGCCGGGTCGCCGGCGGCTCCAGCGGAGGGTCCGCCGTGGCCGTCGCCGCGGGCACCGCCACCTTCGGCCTGGGCACCGACACCGGCGGGTCGATCCGGGTGCCCGCCGCGCTGAACGGAGTGGTCGGCCTGAAGCCGACCTACGGCCTCGTCCCCCGCCACGGAGTCACCTCGCTGTCCTGGTCACTGGACCACGTCGGCCCGATCACCCGCACCGTCGAGGACGCCGCCCTGGTCCTCGCCGTCCTCGCCGGACACGACCCCCGCGACCCCGCCTCCCTGACCACGCCCGCCACCGACTTCCGGCCGGCCGCCGGCACGGACCTCACAGGGCTGCGCGTCGGGGTGCCCCGCAACTACTACTTCGAGCACGTGGACGCGGAGGTGGAAACCGCCGTCCGGAGCGCGATCGACCAGCTCGAAGCCCTCGGCGCACGCCTCGTCGACGTGGAGATCCCCATGACCCGCTACATCCAGGCCACCCAGTGGGGCTTGATGGTGCCCGAGGCCACCGCCTACCACGAGCGCACCCTGCGCACGGTCCCGGAGCTGTACCAGGCCGACGTCCGCGTACTCCTCGAGGCCGGCGAACTGATGCCCGCGGGGGACTACCTGCGGGCCCAGCGCTCGCGCACCCTCATGCGGCGGGAGTGGGCGCACATGCTGCGGGAGGTCGACCTGATCGCCGCCCCCACCGTCCCGGCGACCGCGGTGAAGGCCGGCCAGGAGACGATCACCTGGGCCGACGGCACCGTCGAGAACGTCTCCGACGCCTACGTACGCCTGTCGTCCCCCGCCAACATCACCGGAGTGCCCTCCCTGACCGTACCGGTCGGCCTCGACGGGGCGGGCCTGCCGATCGGCATGCAACTGCTCGGGCGGCCGCTCGGCGAGGGCGTGCTGCTGCGGGCCGGCCACGCCTACCAGCAGACCCGGCCCGCCCCCGCACTCGCACCGGCGGCCTGAAACCCGTCGGCCCGGCCGGGCCACCCCGGCCGGGCCGCCCCGGCCGGGCCGCCCGCGCCAGACGCAATGAATGAGCTTTAAGCTGGTTGCCATGAGCAGGCAGATGGTGCGCCCCGGCGGACGCAGCGCCCGGGTCCAGGCGTCCGTGCACGCCGCCGTACGCGAACTCGCGTCGGAGCTGGGCCGGGACGCCCTGACGGTTCCGCTGGTCGCCCAGCGCGCCGGCGTGACGCCTTCGACGATCTACCGCCGCTGGGGGGACCTGCAGGAACTGTTGTCGGACGTCGCGGTGGAGCGTCTGCGGCCCGACACCGAGCCCGAGGACCACGGCACCCTGTCGTCCGACCTGAGCGCCTGGGCCGAGCAGTTCCTCGACGACATGGCCGCCCCCGCCGGCCGTGCCTACATCCGTGACGCGCTGCTCGGCGACCCGGACGGCGGCAACGCCGGCCGGTGCTCCGACTACGCCGCCGCGCAGATCGACGTCATCCTCACCCGGGCCGCCGAGCGCGGCGAGCCCACCCCCGGGACCGAGGCGGTCATGGACCACATCGTGGCGCCCCTGATGTACCGCATCCTCTTCCGCCCGGACGGACTCGACGCCTCCTACGCCCGGCGGCTCGTGACAGGACTGCTCACCCCGAACCGCCGGTGACGGCCCGGTTGTCAGTGGCGGGTGGAAGACTGCCCGGCATGATCGAACCGAACCCGAAAGCGGACCTTCTCCGATATCTGCAAGAGGCGCGGGACGCGCTGCTGTGGAAGCTCGACGGGCTCTGCGAGTACGACGTCCGCCGCCCGCTGACCCCCACCGGAACCAACCTGCTGGGGCTGGTCAAACACGTCGCCGGCGTGGAACTGGCGTACTTCGGCGACACCTTCGGGCGCCCGTTCTTCGAGAAGGAGCCGCCGCCCTGGTGGTACACGCGCGAGGCGGAGCCCAACGCGGACATGTGGGCCACCGCCGAGGAGTCACGGGAAGAGATCGTGGGGCTGTACCGCCGGGCGTGGGAGCACGCGGACGGCACGATCGCGACGCTGCCACTCGACGCGACCGGTCACGTCCCGTGGTGGCCCGAGGAGCGGCGGGAGGTGACCCTCCACCACGTCCTGGTGCGCGTCGTCTGCGACACCCAGCGCCATGCCGGGCACGCCGACATCGTGCGCGAACTCATCGACGGGTCCGCGGGGTACACGCAGGGCCAGGACAACCTGCCGGCAGCGGACCGGGCCTGGTGGGAGAGCCACCACCGCCGGCTGGAGCGCGTGGCCCGGGACGCGGACGGGGACCGGTCCCGCCCCGCCGGCGCCGACCCGTCGGACCGGCAGGTCCGGGAACTCGATCCACCGGAATCGAACGGGAGGGTGCCGGCGGCACCGGACCGTCCGACGGGCTGAGCCGGTGTCAGGAGACCACCCGCAGAAGGGTCGGCCATCCGGTCCGGTTCAGCGGGCGGAACATCTTCCAAGGACCATGTGCCCCGAGGAACCGGGCCGGATCGTCCTCGCCAGCCCCGGCCTGGTGTCCCGGCCGCCTTGCCGTCGGACACCGGATGGTGCTCCCTCTGGAAGTCCATGACGGCGTCCCGGGTCTCCTCACCGGGTGCCCGAGGGACGGCGTACCGTTGTCTCGGTCCGCCGGGCCGGTCGGTCCGTAGCCGGAGCGCGCCTCATCTCGGCATCAACTCCTCGACGAGTTCCCTCATCCGCTGCGACGGGGAGATGCTGAGTTCGCGTTCGAGCATCTCCTTGTAGTCGCGGTAGCACTTGTACGCGCTCGCCACATTGCCTTCCGCGATGTGTACCTCCATGACGATGCGCCGGGCGGTCTCGCGTACCGGATCGATGCCCACGGCCGCCAGGGCGACTTGCAGCGCGGGAACGAACCGGTGCGTCTCCTGGAGCTGCTGGGCCAGGGTTTCCAGGACGTGCAGCCGCAGTTGGTCCCACCGTTCGCGTTCGATGACCAGCCAGTCCTCCGGCCACTCCGGCAGCAGGTCCTGGCGCAGTGCCTCGATGAGCTCGGTCTCGGTTCCGGGGGGCGGGCTGTGCCCGGACGTCACCTCGTCGCCGGCCCTGCACGCTTCGTGCAGGTCGACGCGGACCGTCGGTGCCAGGCGGAGGCTCTGGCCGATGGTCTCGACGACCGGCACGGCACAGGACCGTCTGGCGTGGCACAGGGCGGACCGCAGATTGCCCGCCGCACGGTACGGCGTGCAGTCGGGCCACAAGTGCTCGGCCGCCCAGGCCCGCTGGGTGCCGTCCTTCTGGAGTGCCAGAAAGGCCACCAGGCGCTGCGCACCCCTGGGCAGGGGAATCCTTCGGCCGTTGTGTGACAGTTCGAATGTCTTCAGCAACTGAAGACGCGCATCGCTTCCAAACACTCCACCACTGTGCCGTCAGCAGGGGGCAGGCGCATGTGCAGTGTGCGTCGGCCGGATGCCGGCACGGAGGAAACCCGTGCAGGTCACGCGCTTTTCCGGTGCCCGGTTCCGGACCGGAAACGCACCGGCAACGCGCTCGGCACGCAACTCGAACGCTCGTGCAACGCGCGGGGGCCGGACCCGAAACGGCTCTCCCCGACCGCTCTGTTGTCCGTTCAATGAGGCGTCGGCCGCCGATGCGGCACCACGAGCCGCGAGAGAAAAATCGCGGCCTGTCCCGGACCGGTCCTGACCAGAGGAGTCGCAGTCCGGACAGACGCCCGCCACGCCGTACGGACGCGGCCGGGACGTGCGGACAACGCCTGCGGAACGGTGTCCTGCGACGGTCGGATTCAGGCAACGCTCCGGAGCCGGGGCCGGACCCGACGGCCGCCTCGATTCCCGGCGTTCCCCTCCCGCGTTCCCGCGTACGTGCCCGCTCGGCGGCAGCCGACGCGCGGCGGAGAAGTGGACCGATGAACGTTCGCTCGGTACTCGACGGCCTTGCCGACGAGGACGGCCTCCTCGTGACCCCCGGGTGTGCGTCGCCGTACTGGACGGGCCGGTGGATCTGTCCCATCCGTGTTTCACGGGTGCGGACCTGACGAGACTCGACACGCTCGTCCAGGACGAGGCCGGGCAGGGGCTGATGTCGCTGCACGGCACCCACGTCACCAGCCTCCTGTTCGGGCAGCCGGGCAGTCCGGTGACGGGCATGGTCCCGCGCTGTCGCGGACTGTTGCTGCCGATCTTCCGGGACTCCGCCGAGGGACGCGTCCCTCAGCTGGATCTGGCCCGGGCGATCGAGCAGGCCGTCGAGCACGGTGCGCACGTCATCAACATCAGCGGTGGCCAGCGCAGCGCCGACGGAAAGTCCGAGGGCATGCTCGAGCGGGCGCTCGGGCTGTGCGACGACAGAGGCGTCCTGGTGGTGTCCGCGGTAGGCAACGACGGATGCGACTGCCTCCAGGTTCCGGCGGCCTCCCCGTCGGTGCTCGCCGTGGGAGCGTCGGGAACCGATGGCGAGCCCCTGGAGATGAACAACTGGGGCGCGATGTACCGCAGGAACGGTGTCATCGCTCCCGGACAGGACATCGAGGGAGCCGTCCCGGGCGGCGGCGTCCGAGCGCTGACGGGGAGCAGCTTCGCCACTCCGGCGGTCGCCGGTACCGCGGCCCTGCTGACGGCCGCGCAGCTGCGGCAGGGGGTCCGGCCCGATCCCAAGGCGGCGG
>NZ_JACBWZ010000157.1 GCF_013870595.1 Streptomyces sp. WELS2
CGGTAGCCGGCCCCGCCTGGCCGGCCCCGCCTTGGCGGCCCGGCGGCGGGCAAGGGCCGTCGTCACCGCCGCCGAGCCCGTCCGCACCTTAAGAGGACTAGACCAGTAGGGTCAATGGTCCGGACCAGGCTCGACCCCGTGGGCCGCCACGGTTCCCCGTGACGGTCGCGTGGCGCGAAAGCGCCGGTACGCAGTGTGAGGGAGGCCACACGACCCACCCGTATGGACGAGTGGCGGGCGTGGCAGACTGGGCCTGTACCAGAAGCAGCGCACTCCGGGGTCGGTGAAAGTCCGAACCGGCGGTTACAGTCCGCGACCCGGTCGCTTCCAGCGGCCGGTTGACCAGGTGAAATTCCTGGACCGACGGTTAAAGTCCGGATGGGAGGCAGTGCGCGGCGGGCGGGCACGCGTGTATCCGTGTGCGCGCCGCCGTTCCGAGGCTCGTCCCCACGTGGACGCGTCCGTTCGGCGACGCCTTTCGGTGTGTGTGCTCACCCGTGGAATCTGTCGTCATCGACAGCCCCGGAGTCCGTGCCCCAAGAGGCAGGAGGACCCGGGAAGTGTTCACCGGAATCGTCGAAGAGCTGGGCGAGGTCACCGCCGTCGAAAACCTCGGCGACGCCTCCCGCTTCAGGCTGCGCGGCCCCGTCGTCACCGAAGGCGCCCGGCACGGCGACTCCATCGCCGTGAACGGGGTCTGTCTCACCGTCGTCGAGCACGAGGGCGACGAGTTCACCGCCGACGTCATGGCCGAGACCCTGAAGCGCTCCAGCCTGGGCGCGCTCGCCGTCGGCTCCCGCGTCAACCTGGAGCGCCCCACCGCCGTCGGCGCCCGCCTCGGCGGCCACATCGTGCAGGGACACGTCGACGGCACCGGCGAGATCCTGGCCCGCACGCCCTCCGAGCACTGGGAGATCGTGAAGATCTCCCTCCCCGCGGAGCTCTCCCGCTACGTCGTGGAGAAGGGCTCCATCACGGTCGACGGCATCAGCCTGACCGTCGTGGAGGCGGCATGGGACCACTTCACGGTCAGCCTCATCCCGACCACCCTCGCCCTGACCACGCTCGGCGTGAAGCAGCCCGGCGACCCGGTCAACCTCGAAGTGGACGTCATCGCCAAGTACGTGGAGCGGCTGCTCGCGGCCGGACAGGAGGCCGGCCGGTGAACTGGCTGAACTCCGAGGCGTTCACCCTCTTCGGCCAGCGCATCATCTGGTCGGACATGACCGGCAACATCCTGGGCCTGATCACCCTCGCCCTCGGCTGGCGCCGCTCCCTGTGGACCTGGCCCGTGCAGTTCCTGTCCGGCCTCGTCCTGTTCGCCGCCTTCTACGGCCATCTGACCGGCAGCGCCGGCAAGCAGGTCGTCGTCATGGCCGTCGCGCTGTACGGCTGGTGGCAGTGGCAGCGCACCCGCAACCGGTCCGGCGACGGCCAGATCACCCCCCGGTTCGCCACCTGGCGCGAGCGCGCGGCCATGGTCGCCGCCGCCGGTGCCGGCACGGTCGCCGTCGCCCTGCTCTTCCAGGCCTACCCGTCCCTGTCCTGGGACCCCTGGCCCGACGCCTACATCTTCGTCGGCACCATCGCCGCGATGTACGCCCAGGCCAAGGGCATGGTCGAGTTCTGGTTCGCCTGGCTGCTCGTCGACCTGGTCGGCGTCCCCCTGAACTTCGCCAACGGCTACGCCTTCTCCGGATTCGTCTACGTCATCTACGGCGCACTCGTCCTGTGGGGCATGCGCGACTGGTGGCTGCGCTCGCGCAAGGCCGCGCGGCCCACACTGGAAGGAGCGCCGGCATGACCTCGGCACCCGTCCTCTACGACACCCACGACACCGACAACTTCGCGCTCGACCCGGTCGAGCAGGCCATCGCCGACATCGCCGCCGGGCGCCCGATCATCGTCGTCGACGACGAGAACCGGGAGAACGAGGGCGACCTCGTCGTGGCCGCCGAGAAGATCACCCCCGAGATCGTCGCCTTCATGATGAGCGAGTGCCGGGGACTGATCTGCGCTCCCATGGAGGGCGAGGAACTGGACCGCCTGCGGCTGCCGCAGATGGTCGAGGACAACACCGAGTCGATGGAGACCGCGTTCACCGTCTCCGTGGACGCCACCGCCGTTCACGGGGTGAGCACCGGCATCTCGGCCGCCGACCGCGCCACCACCCTCCGGCTGCTCGCGAGCGGCACGGCCGGGCACACCGACTTCGTCCGCCCCGGCCACGTCTTCCCGCTGCGCGCCAGGGCCGGCGGCGTCCTCGCCCGCAACGGCCACACCGAGGCCGCCGTCGACCTCGCCCGGCTCGCGGGCCTGCGCCCGGCCGGCGCCATCGTGGAGATCGCCGGCGAGGACGGCCGGATGCTCCGCCTGCCCGAGCTGATCCCGTTCGCCCGCAAGCACGGCCTGACGATCATCTCCATCGAGGACCTGATCGCCTACCGCCGCGGCAGCGAGCCCACCGTGCGCCGCGAGGCCGCCACCCGCCTGCCCACCCGGCACGGCGTCTTCACCGCCTACGGCTACCGGTCCACCGTCGACGGCGTCGAGCACGTCGCCCTCGTCCACGGCGACCTCGGCGACGGCCGGGACGTCCTGGTCCGCGTGCACTCCGAGTGCCTGACCGGCGACGTCTTCGGCTCCCTGCGCTGCGACTGCGGCCCCCAGCTGGACACCGCGCTCGGCCGCATCCAGGAGGAGGGCCGCGGAGTCGTCGTCTACCTGCGCGGACACGAGGGGCGCGGCATCGGACTGCTGTCCAAGCTGCGCGCCTACGAACTCCAGGAGCAGGGCCACGACACCCTGGACGCCAACCTGGAGCTCGGCCTGCCCGCCGACGCCCGCGACTACGGCGCCGGCGCGCGGATCCTCGCCGACCTCGGTGTGCGCGGGGTCCGGCTGATGACCAACAACCCCGACAAGACCGACGCCCTCAGGCGCCACGGCATCGAGGTCACCGGCCGCGAGCCGATGCCCGTCCAGGCCGGTGAGCACAACCTGCGCTATCTGCGCACCAAGCGGGACCGGATGGGGCACGACCTGCCGTGGCTCGACACGCCCGCCGTGTCGGCCTGCGGGAACCAGTAAACGAAAGAGCACGGAGGTAAGACGTGAGCGGCAAGGGCGCACCGGACGTGTCCGTACGCAAGGTGAGCGACCTCAGGGTCGCCGTCATCGCGGCGCAGTGGCACGAGAAGGTGATGAACGGCCTGGTGGACGGCGCCCTGCGCGCCCTGCACGACCTCGGCATCGACGAGCCGACCCTGATCCGGGTCCCCGGCAGCTTCGAGCTGCCGGTCGCCGCCAAGGTCCTCGCGGGCCGCGGCTACGACGCGATCGTCGCCCTCGGCGTCGTCATCCGGGGCGGCACCCCGCACTTCGACTACGTGTGCCAGGGCGTCACGCAGGGCCTCACCCAGGTCTCGGTCGACACCGGTGTCCCCGTCGGCTTCGGCGTGCTCACCTGCGACACCGAGGAACAGGCCCTGGACCGGGCCGGCCTGGAGGGCTCCGCCGAGGACAAGGGCCACGAGGCGGTCACGGCGGCCGTGGCGACGGCGGCCACCCTCCGCTCAGTATCCGAACCCTGGCACTAGACCGGCCGCCACAACGGCTAGGGTGGGGCTCACCATGTCCAAGAAGACGTTCGAGGGGCTGTTCACCGAGCTCCAGCACAAGGCCGCCCACGGCGATCCCGCCACCTCCCGCACCGCGGAACTGGTCGAAAAGGGCGTCCATGCCATCGGCAAGAAGGTCGTCGAAGAGGCCGCCGAGGTCTGGATGGCCGCCGAGTACGAGGGCAAGGAGGCGGCGGCCGAGGAGATCTCGCAGCTGCTGTACCACGTCCAGGTGATGATGGTCGCCCGCGGCATCTCGCTGGACGACGTCTACGCCCACCTGTGAGCCGTAGCCCGCACACCCCATCCCGTAGAGAACGAACGAAGGAAGCCGACCTCATGCTGCGCATCGCCGTCCCCAACAAGGGTTCACTGTCCGGCCCTGCGGCGGAGATGCTGCATGAGGCCGGCTACCAGCAGCGCCGCGAGTCCAAGGAACTGCGCACCGTCGACCTGGACAACGAGGTCGAGTTCTTCTACCTGCGCCCCCGCGACATCGCGATCTACGTCTCGTCCGGCCGTCTGGACATCGGCATCACCGGCCGGGACCTGCTGATCGACTCCGGCGCCGACGCCGAGGAGATCCTGCCGCTCGGCTTCGGCCGCTCCACCTTCCGCTTCGCCGCCAAGCCCGGCACCGCGAACGGCATCGAGGACCTCAAGGGCCGCACGGTCGCCACCTCCTACGAGGGCATCGTCGCGGGGCACCTCGCGGACCACGGCGTCGACGCCTCCGTGGTCCACCTGGACGGCGCCGTCGAGACCGCCATCGAACTCGGCGTCGCCGAGGTCATCGCCGACGTCGTGGAGACCGGCACCAGCCTGCGCAACGCGGGCCTGGAGGTCTTCGGCGAGCCGATCATGAAGTCCGAGGCCATCGTCGTGCGCCGCACCGGCGCCGACACCGAGGAGCCCAAGGTCCAGCAGTTCCTGCGCCGCCTCCAGGGCGTCCTGGTCGCCCGGACGTACGTGATGATGGACTACGACTGCCGGGTGGAGCAGCTGGAGAAGGCCGTGGCGCTCACCCCCGGCCTGGAGTCGCCGACCGTCTCCCCGCTGCACAACGAGGGCTGGGTCGCCGTGCGCGCCATGGTCCCCGCCAAGGAGGCGCAGCGGATCATGGACGACCTCTACGGCATCGGCGCCCGCGCCATCCTGACCACGGCCATCCACGCCTGCCGCCTCTGAGGGGTACGCCCGAGATGTCCGACCTGCCCGACCTGCCCGTCACCTTCCGGCCCGGCCGTACCCGGGCGATCCTGCTCACCGCCGGAGTCCTGATCTTCGTGGTGATCTCCGGCATCGCACTGCTGCTGGAGGACCTCGGCCCGGGATCCCGGCTCAGCTTCATCGTCACCGGCGCGCTCTGCCTGTGGGTGCCGGCCCGGCTGGCCCGGGTGAGGGTGGTCGCCGAGGAGTCCGGCGTCACCGTCGTCAACATCGCGAGCAAGCGGCGCCTGGCCTGGGCGGAGATCCTCCGGGTGAACCTCCGGCCGGGTGACCCCTGGGTGTTCCTCGACCTCAGCGACGGCACCAGCCTGCCCGCGCTCGGCATCCAGCCCGGCGTCGCCAAGCGGCAGGCCATCGCCGACGCCCGGACCCTCCGGGAACTCGCCGAGGCCCACTCCGGCTCGCCCGCCCTGCCGCACGAGCCCAGATCTTGATTAATCTGGTGGGCGGAGGCCGTCCCGCTGCGCCTCCGCCCCTGCGTGCCACCCGGTGCACAGGGGTTCCTGCTACCCGAGGAGTGACCGACTCCGGCGATGGACGGATCGTCCTGTAGTACCCGCGCCACCCCTGCCCGACATAGCGGCAAGGCGGTGGCAGCGTGACCATCCCCCTGCTGTTGCTCGCCGCGGCCTTCCTGCTGATCCTCGCCAACGGATTCTTCGTGGCGGCCGAGTTCGGCCTCGTGACGGTCGAACGCCCGGACGCCGAGAAGGCCGCCGCCGACGGCGACCCACGCGCCCGCACGGTCGTGGAGTCGCTGAAGGAACTGTCCTTCCAGCTCTCCGGCACCCAGCTCGGCATCACCATCACCTCCCTGGTCGTCGGCATGCTCGCCGAGCCCGCGCTGGCCGCGCTGCTGCGCGGCCCGTTCACGGCGCTCGGCGTCCCCGAGGGGGCCGCGGCCGGCATCGCGGTGGTCGTCGGCATGCTGCTGGCCTCCGCGATCCAGATGGTGATCGGCGAACTCGTGCCCAAGAACTGGGCGGTGTCCCGGCCGCTCCAGGTGGCCCGCTTCGTGGCCGGCCCGCAGCACCGCTTCGCCCTTCTGTTCCGCCCGGTGATCTCCGCGCTGAACACGGTCGCGAACCGGCTGGTCCGCGCCCTCGGCGTGGAGCCCGCCGAGGAACTGGCCTCTGCCCGCACCCCCGGCGAACTCGTCTCCCTGGCCCGGCACTCCGCCCTGGCCGGCGCCCTGGAGCAGGACACCGCCGACCTGTTCGTGCGCACCCTGTCCCTGGGCGAGCTGACCGCACAGCACGTGATGACCCCGCGGGTGAAGGTGAGCGCGTTGCAGGACTCGGCCACCGCCGAGGACGTCGTCAACCTCACCCGGGCCACCGGACTGTCCCGCTTCCCCGTCTACCGGGAGAAGATCGACGAGATCGTGGGCATGGCCCATCTGAAGGACGCGCTGGCCGTCCCGGCCCACGACCGGCTGCGCACCCCGGTGGGCCGCATCGCCCGCAAGGCGCTCCTGGTCCCCGAGACCCTGCCGGTGCAGCCCCTGCTCGCCCGGCTGCGCAGCGAGCAGCCCATCGCGGTCGTCGTGGACGAGTACGGCGGCACGGCCGGCGTGGTCACCCTGGAGGACATCGTCGAGGAACTGGTCGGCGAGGTCCGCGACGAGCACGACGCCAAGGACATGCCCGAGCTGGCCCCCGCCCCGCCCGAGGACGGCAGGCCCGCCTGGGACGTGGACGGCGGCTGCCGTGTCGACATCCTTACGCGCATAGGACTGGACGTGCCCGAGGGACCGTACGAGACCGTGGCCGGACTGGTCGCCGATCTGCTCGGCCGGATCCCGGCCCCCGGCGACCGGGCCGAACTGCCCGGCTGGCGGCTCTCGGTCCGCCAGGTCGGCCACTACCGCGCCGAACGGGTCCGCCTGGTCAGGACGGCCTCGGCGGCGAGCGTGCCGGAGGCCGCCCGATGAGCGCCCTGCAACTGCTCTTCGCGGCGCTGCTCGTGCTCGCCAACGGATTCTTCGTCGGCGCCGAGTTCGCGCTCGTCTCCGTCCGCCGCAGCCAGATCGAACCGCTCGGCACCGCCCGCGCCCGCCAGGTGCTCCACGGCCTGGAACGGCTGCCGCAGATGATGGCCGCCGCCCAGTTCGGCATCACCGTCTGCTCCCTGACCCTCGGCGCGGTCGCCGAACCGACGGTGGCGCACCTGCTGGAGCCGCTGTTCGAGTGGATCCGTCTGCCGCAGGGCATGATCCACCCCCTCGGCTATGTCATCGCGCTGGCCGCGGTGGTCTTCTTCCACCTGGTCGTCGGCGAGATGGTGCCGAAGAACCTGGCCATGGCGGCGCCCGAGAAGGCGGCGCTCTGGCTCAGCCCCGGCCTGGTCTGGTTCGCCCGCCTGTGCAGGCCGGTCACCGTGGCCCTCGGCGCCTGCGCCCAGGGCATCCTGCGGCTGTTCCGGGTCGAGCCGAAGGACGAGGTGGCCGCGGTCGTCACCACCGAGCAGCTCAACCGCCTGCTGGAGGACTCCGGCGAGGCCGGGCTGCTCGGCCCCGAGGAGCGCGAGCGGCTGGAGGACGCCCTGGAACTGGGCTCCCGCCCGGTGACGGACGTCCTGCTGCGCCGCGAGTCCCTGGTGATCGTGGACCCGTCGGTCACCCCGGGGGACATCGTGGAGCTGACCGCCCGCACGGGCTACTCCCGCTTCCCGGTCGCCGCGGCCGGCAAGGGCCCCTTCATGGGGTACGTGCACGTGAAGGACGTCCTCGACCTGGAGGACTCCGACCGGGCCGTCCCCCAGCAGGTCTGGCGGCCCATGGCCACGCTCCGCGCCGAGCTGCCGCTGGACGACGCCCTCACCGTGATGCGCCGGGCGGCCACGCACCTGGCCCAGGTCGCCGACGCGACCGGCAAGGTGCTGGGCCTGGTGGCCCTGGAGGACGTACTGGAAATGCTGGTGGGCGAGGTCCGGGACCCGGCGCACCGGGAGATGCCGGAGCCCCGGGCGAGCGGGGAGCCGGAGGAGGCACTCGCCGGATAGCGCGGGTCGTGACGGGAACCGTGCGGCCGGCCGCACGGTTCCCCGCGGATCCTTCCGCCTAGTACGCGGACGGATCCTGCGGCCCCCGCCCCGACAGCACCTCGCCGTAGGCCTGCATCAGGTCGGGCAGCCGCAGGGTCGCCAGATCCTCCCGGGACAAGGTGCCCGCGTACGTCGACAGCCGCAGGTCCCGGTACGCGCAGCTCTTCTCGTACAGCGTCCGCAGGAACCGCCCGTTGCCCAGCTCGTCGATCCACCCCTGGCCGACCACGTGCCCGGCGATCGAGCGCAGCTCCTCCAGCGCCTCCTCGTCCCACTGGTCGCCGTTCTCCGCCGCGAGCACCTTGCCGATCTCGGTGAGCTCCTGGGGCCGGTACGAGGGGAAGTCCACCCGGGTGGTGAAGCGGGAGGACAGCCCTGGGTTGGCGGCCAGCAGGCGGTCCATGCCCTCCGGATAGCCGGCCAGGATCACCACCAGGTGGTCGCGGTTGTCCTCGGCCCGCTTCAGCAGCACCTGGAGCGCCTCGTCGCCGTACGCGTCCCCCTTGCCGTACCCGGAGTTGGACAGCGAGTACGCCTCGTCCACGAACAGCACCCCGCCGATCGCGGAGTCGATCAGCTCGTTGGCCTTCACGGCCGTCTGCCCCAGGTACTCGCCGACCAGGTCGGCCCGCTGGGCCTCCACGAGATGGTCGCCGCCGAGCAGGCCCAGGGCGTAGAACACCCGGCCCAGGATGCGCGCGACCGTGGTCTTGCCGGTGCCGGACGGGCCGGAGAAGACGAAGTGCCGCTTGGGCGGCTGGACCGGCAGACCCTGTCCGGCCCGCAGCCGCGCCATGTTCAGCTGCGCGGACAACGCCTTGACCTGGCGCTTGACCGGCTCCAGGCCCACCATGCGCTCGAGTTCGGCGAGCGCCTGCTCGAGTAACGCGGGGTCGGTCGGCCCGGCCGGGACCGGCGGGGCGAAACCCCCGGGGCCGGTCCTGGTCCGCACCGAGGGGTCGGCCACCGACGGCAGCGGCCCGGCGGGCAGATCGGGCTCCGGCAGCCGCAGATCGCGGCCCTCGGTGCCGAACAGCGGATCGAACCCGTCGGGGCCGTCCACCGTGTCCTGGCCCGCGCCGGTCAGGGTGATCGCGGCGAGGTCGCCCGTCTCGTCGTACCCGTCGCCCTCGGCGATCGCCGCGAGCCGGGCCGAGGTGTCCATGAAGGCCGGGTCGACCCGGTGCACCGCCCGGTACAGGGGGAGCGCGGCGGCCGACCGCCCGGTGCCCTCGTGCGCCCGCGCCAGCCAGTAGCGCAGCTCCTTGCGCTGCGGCTGCTCGCTGCGGCACCGCATCAGCGCCGCCGACAGCAGGGGTTCGGCCTGGCCGTACATCTCCAGCCGGACCCGGGCCATGCCGCCGAAGAGGCCGGCCTCGATGCCGAGCAGGGGATCGTCCAGCAGTGGGTCGGTGTGCCGGATCAGCTGGTCCCAGTCCTTGACCAGATAGGCGCGGCAGGCGTGCAGGAAGCGGACCTGGGCGTCGGTGTCGACCGGGGGCAGTCCGGCGAGGGCGCGGTCCAGCTCGGGCACGTGCCGGCCGTCCAGCCAGTGGGAGGCGTGCGCCAGCAGCAGATCGCGCGGGTTCTCCAGCACGGGCTGCACCCACCAGCCCAGCCAGTACCAGGAGTTGAGGGTACGGCGGTGCCGGGCGCGCTGTTCGCCGAAGCGGTCGCGGTGCCGGAACATGCGCAGCAGCGCGGTGGTGGTGTCGACCCGGAGCGCGTGCAGTCCGAGCCAGGCGTCCGCCATGCCCGCGTCCAGCCGCACCGCGGTGCGGAACTCCTCCTCCGCCTGCGGGTAGGCGCCCATCGTGTAGGCGTCCACGCCCCGCAGCCAGGCGAGGTCGGCCGGCGCCTCGGGGCCCTGCGTGCCGAAGTCCATCACGTCCCCCCACAGACCATGCACCCGTGGTTCACCACCGGGCAGTCGCCCGATGGCCACCGCGGTCGAACCTCCGTACCGCGGACCGGAGTTGCAGGTGCGCGAGGCTGCCGCTCGAAGGTCGCACCGAGGGCATCGTACCCGCGGTGCGGGTACCTGCCGAAGGGTGCCGCACAGGGCGTTGGGCGAGGTGGGAGCAGACGGGGCGCACGGGATTTCGTGACCGAGGGTGAGAGGGCCGGTGCGCCGGCGCGCGGAAACCGGGTCCGGCGGGCAGAACGAAGCCCCCGGTCACGGGGGAACAACCGGGGGCTTCGTGTCGGTGGGCGGCCGGCGAAAGCCGCACATTCAGAACGTAAGTCCTGTACGGGCCCTCGGTCAAGCGAAGTTGAGGGACTGGGAGAACTTCTGCCGCAAGAGTCTTCACAGGTTCACCACACTGCGGAGAGGTCGTCACCCAGCGTCACATCAGGGGCGGATCCGGGGGCTGGTGGCCGGTCCCGGGAGCATCTCGTACCCCTCGGGTCGCTGGAGCACCAGGAGATCGGCGTGGGGGCGTGAGGGATCGGTGACGAAGTGCGCGTGCTCCGCCGTGACCCATCCGTCCCAGAACTCCCGCTGCTCCGCCCCGTCCCGCCGCCGGCCGCGCGCCCAGGACTCCTCCCGGGGCAGCTCCATCCACAGCAGCCTCTCCGGCTACGACAAGATGCGCAGCGACATGGAGGGGGTGTCATGAGGCGCCGC
>NZ_JACBWZ010000158.1 GCF_013870595.1 Streptomyces sp. WELS2
CTGGACCGGCTCCGGTTCGGCTCCCGCCCGCGCCGCGTCTCCTATCCCCACCGCGCCTCCGTCGTAAACGGTGCGATTTGCTCTGTGGGGAGACGGTCCCGTACTCTCTGGGGGAAGCCAAAGACCGCTGGTCGTTGCCGTGCGCTCGCGTGAGGGTGCGGTGGCCGAAGGATCCGCTGAAAAGTGGACGACCCGCGCAGGTGACAGTGGAAGTACTCCCGGAGTGCCCGCCCAGTGCGTGCGAACCGGTCGAGTCCGCCCCGTGCGCCTGCGCCGGGGCGTTTCGTTTTCCCCAGTCCTCCTTCGGGTCCGCGCGGTCCGAATCACCCGGAAGGAGGCCGAGGCTCTATGGCGAGGCCCGACAAGGCTGCCGCGGTTGCGGAGCTGACGGACAAGTTCCGCAGCTCCAACGCCGCCGTGCTGACCGAGTACCGCGGTCTCACCGTGGCGCAGCTCAAGACGCTGCGCCGGTCGCTCGGTGAGAACGCCCAGTACGCCGTGGTGAAGAACACGCTGACCAAGATTGCGGCCAAGGAGGCCGGGATCACGCTGGAGGACCAGCTCTTCGCTGGCCCGACGGCCGTCGCCTTCGTCACCGGTGACCCGGTGGAGTCGGCGAAGGGTCTGCGTGACTTCGCCAAGGAGAACCCGAATCTCGTCATCAAGGGCGGTGTCCTTGACGGCAAGGCGCTGTCCGCCGACGAGATCAAGAAGCTTGCGGACCTCGAGTCCCGCGAGGTTCTGCTCGCCAAGCTGGCGGGCGCCATGAAGGGCAAGCAGTCCCAGGCTGCCGCGCTCTTCCAGGCGCTCCCGTCGAAGCTCGTCCGCACCGTGGACGCGCTGCGCGCCAAGCAGGCCGAGCAGGGCGGTGCCGAGTAATTCGGCTCGCATCATGACCGCCGCCGTCAGGCAGCGGTCGTAGCGGGCCGAACGTACGCCCGCCATTCATGTACATCCGGCACCAGCCGATTTAGTGGAAGGAAAGCCATCATGGCTCTCACCCAGGACGAACTGCTCGCCGAGTTCGAGGGCATGACCCTGATCCAGCTCGCCGAGTTCGTGAAGGCGTTCGAGGAGAAGTTCGACGTCACCGCCGCCGCCCCCGTCGCGGTCGCCGCCGCCGGCGCCCCGGGTGCCCCGGCCGCCGAGGCCGAGGAGGAGAAGGACGAGTTCGACGTCATCCTCACCGGTGCCGGCGACAAGAAGATCCAGGTCATCAAGGTCGTGCGTGAGCTGACCTCCCTGGGTCTGAAGGAGGCCAAGGACCTCGTGGACGGCACCCCGAAGCCGGTCCTCGAGAAGGTCAACAAGGAGGCCGCTGACAAGGCCGCCGAGGCCCTCAAGGGCGCCGGTGCCTCCGTCGAGGTCAAGTAAGACCTTCGCGAGCGCCACAGCGGCCCGCTAGGGCTGTAACGCGAACGCACCGAAGGGCGATCATCCATCTGGGTGGTCGCCCTTCGGCGTTCCCCGGAGCCTGGCGAGGGCTGCCTTGCACCTGTGTTCGTGCGGGGTAAGGTGATCTTCGTCGTGTCTCCGGACGCCCGGGTTCCGGCAAGGAACCCTTGACGAACCGCACGCAGCGCGCAATTCTCAGGACGCGTCGTCACAAGGATCCGAATCCGAGGCATGGATCGACGACGAAGAGGGCAGTATCAACGTGCGTTGAGGGCAGGATGCCGAGGGCGTTGAGAGAGGCGTTGAGCACAACGAGGGTCTTCGAAAACCCGCGCTGGACATCAGTGTGCCAAGTGGCTACACTGACCCTTTGCGCTGCCTGTTAGCTGTCCCCTGCCCGTCACCAGGGGTCTGCCCTCACTTGAGCACAGTCGACCGATACCCCCCGACCTGGGGTTTCCGTCCCTGTGTACAGGAGAGGGACCGGTACGCGCGTAGTGAGTCCGAGCCCTCGGAAGGACCCCCTCTTGGCCGCCTCGCGCACTGCCTCGACCGCGAATACGAACAACGGCGCCAGCACCGCCCCGCTGCGCATCTCCTTTGCAAAGATCAAGGAGCCCCTCGAGGTTCCGAACCTGCTCGCGCTGCAGACCGAGAGCTTTGACTGGCTGCTCGGCAACACCGCCTGGCAGACTCGGGTCGAGGAGGCTCTGGAGAACGGTCAGGACGTCCCCACCAAGTCCGGTCTGGAGGAGATCTTCGAGGAGATCTCCCCGATCGAGGACTTCTCCGGGTCGATGTCGCTGACGTTCCGGGACCACCGCTTCGAGCCGCCGAAGAACTCGATCGACGAGTGCAAGGAGCGCGACTTCACGTACGCCGCCCCGCTCTTCGTCACCGCCGAGTTCACCAACAACGAGACCGGTGAGATCAAGTCCCAGACCGTCTTCATGGGCGACTTCCCGCTCATGACGAACAAGGGCACTTTCGTCATCAACGGCACCGAGCGTGTCGTGGTGTCTCAGCTGGTCCGTTCCCCCGGTGTCTACTTCGACTCCAGCATCGACAAGACGTCCGACAAGGACATCTTCTCCGCCAAGATCATCCCGTCCCGGGGTGCCTGGCTGGAGATGGAGATCGACAAGCGCGACATGGTCGGTGTCCGCATCGACCGCAAGCGCAAGCAGTCGGTCACCGTGCTGCTGAAGGCGCTCGGCTGGACCACCGAGCAGATCCTTGAGGAGTTCGGCGACTACGAGTCGATGCGCGCCACCCTGGAGAAGGACCACACCCAGGGCCAGGACGACGCGCTGCTCGACATCTACCGCAAGCTGCGCCCGGGCGAGCCCCCCACGCGCGAGGCCGCGCAGACGCTGCTGGAGAACCTCTACTTCAACCCCAAGCGCTACGACCTCGCCAAGGTCGGCCGCTACAAGGTCAACAAGAAGCTGGGTACGGACACCCCGCTGGACGCGGGCATCCTGACCGTCGAGGACATCATCTCGACGATCAAGTACCTGGTGAAGCTGCACGCCGGCGAGACCGAGACCACCGGTGACAACGGCGAGACGGTCGTCGTCGAGACCGACGACATCGACCACTTCGGCAACCGCCGCCTGCGCAGCGTCGGCGAGCTGATCCAGAACCAGGTCCGCACGGGTCTCGCCCGTATGGAGCGCGTCGTGCGCGAGCGCATGACGACCCAGGACGTCGAGGCGATCACGCCGCAGACCCTGATCAACATCCGGCCGGTCGTCGCCTCCATCAAGGAGTTCTTCGGCACCAGCCAGCTGTCGCAGTTCATGGACCAGAACAACCCGCTGTCCGGGCTGACGCACAAGCGCCGTCTGTCGGCGCTCGGCCCCGGCGGTCTGTCCCGTGAGCGGGCCGGCTTCGAGGTCCGTGACGTGCACCCCTCGCACTACGGCCGCATGTGCCCGATCGAGACGCCCGAAGGCCCGAACATCGGTCTGATCGGCTCGCTCGCCTCCTACGGCCGGGTCAACGCGTTCGGTTTCGTCGAGACCCCGTACCGCAAGGTCATCGACGGCCAGGTCACCGACGAGGTCGACTACCTGACCGCCGACGAGGAGGACCGCTTCGTCATCGCGCAGGCCAACGCGCCGCTGACCAGCGACCTCCGCTTCGAGGAGAGCCGCGTCCTGGTCCGCCGCCGTGGCGGCGAGGTCGACTACGTCGGCCCCGAGGACGTGGACTACATGGACGTCTCGCCGCGCCAGATGGTGTCGGTCGCGACCGCCATGATCCCGTTCCTCGAGCACGACGACGCCAACCGTGCCCTCATGGGCGCGAACATGATGCGCCAGGCCGTTCCGCTGATTAAGTCGGAGGCCCCGCTCGTCGGCACCGGCATGGAGTACCGCTCCGCCGTCGACGCCGGCGACGTCGTCAAGGCCGAGAAGGCCGGTGTGGTCCAGGAGGTCTCCGCGGACTACATCACCACCGCCAACGACGACGGCACGTACATCACGTACCGCCTGGCCAAGTTCGCCCGCTCCAACCAGGGCACCTCGGTCAACCAGAAGGTCATCGTCAACGAGGGCGACCGCGTCATCGAGGGCCAGGTCCTCGCCGACGGCCCGGCCACCCAGAACGGCGAGATGGCCCTCGGCAAGAACCTGCTCGTGGCGTTCATGCCGTGGGAGGGTCACAACTACGAGGACGCGATCATCCTGTCGCAGCGCCTCGTGCAGGACGACGTCCTCTCCTCGATCCACATCGAGGAGCACGAGGTCGACGCCCGTGACACCAAGCTCGGCCCCGAGGAGATCACCCGGGACATCCCGAACGTCTCCGAGGAGGTCCTCGCCGACCTCGACGAGCGCGGCATCATCCGCATCGGTGCCGAGGTCATCGCCGGTGACATCCTCGTCGGCAAGGTCACCCCGAAGGGTGAGACCGAGCTGACCCCCGAGGAGCGCCTGCTGCGCGCGATCTTCGGTGAGAAGGCCCGTGAGGTCCGTGACACCTCGCTGAAGGTGCCGCACGGCGAGACCGGCAAGGTCATCGGCGTGCGCGTCTTCGACCGCGAGGAGGGCGACGAGCTGCCGCCGGGCGTGAACCAGCTGGTCCGCGTCTACGTCGCGCAGAAGCGCAAGATCACCGACGGTGACAAGCTCGCCGGCCGTCACGGCAACAAGGGTGTCATCTCCAAGATCCTGCCGATCGAGGACATGCCGTTCCTGGAGGACGGCACCCCGGTCGACATCATCCTCAACCCGCTGGGTGTGCCGTCCCGAATGAACCCGGGACAGGTCCTGGAGATCCACCTCGGCTGGCTCGCCAGCCGCGGCTGGGACGTCTCCGGCCTCGCCGACGAGTGGGCGCAGCGCCTGCAGGCCATCGGTGCCGACAAGGTCGCCCCGCGCACCAACGTCGCCACCCCGGTCTTCGACGGTGCCCGCGAGGACGAGCTGGCGGGTCTGCTGCAGCACACCATCCCGAACCGCGACGGCGAGCGCATGGTGCTCCCGTCCGGCAAGGCGCGGCTGTTCGACGGCCGTAGCGGTGAGCCGTTCCCGGACCCGATCTCGGTCGGCTACATGTACATCCTGAAGCTGCACCACCTGGTCGACGACAAGCTGCACGCCCGTTCGACCGGCCCGTACTCGATGATCACCCAGCAGCCGCTGGGTGGTAAGGCCCAGTTCGGTGGCCAGCGGTTCGGTGAGATGGAGGTGTGGGCACTCGAGGCCTACGGCGCCGCTTACGCGCTCCAGGAGCTGCTGACCATCAAGTCCGACGACGTCACCGGCCGCGTGAAGGTCTACGAGGCCATCGTCAAGGGCGAGAACATCCCCGAGCCCGGCATCCCCGAGTCCTTCAAGGTGCTCATCAAGGAGATGCAGTCGCTCTGCCTGAACGTGGAGGTGCTGTCCAGCGACGGTATGTCCATCGAGATGCGCGACACCGACGAGGACGTCTTCCGCGCTGCGGAGGAGCTCGGTATCGACCTGTCCCGGCGCGAGCCGAGCAGCGTCGAAGAGGTCTGACGGGAGTCCGGCGGGGCCCCTGACCCACCAGGGGCCCCGCCGACCCCCAGGCCCCCGTACAGACCACAGACTTACGACCCTGAGAGGGATTGACGCATAGTGCTCGACGTCAACTTCTTCGACGAGCTCCGGATCGGCCTGGCCACCGCTGACGACATCCGTCAGTGGAGCCACGGCGAGGTCAAGAAGCCCGAGACCATCAACTACCGCACCCTCAAGCCCGAGAAGGACGGACTCTTCTGCGAGAAGATCTTCGGTCCGACCCGGGACTGGGAGTGCTACTGCGGCAAGTACAAGCGCGTCCGCTTCAAGGGCATCATCTGCGAGCGCTGTGGCGTCGAGGTCACGCGCGCCAAGGTGCGCCGTGAGCGGATGGGCCACATCGAACTGGCCGCCCCCGTCACCCACATCTGGTACTTCAAGGGTGTCCCCTCGCGCCTCGGCTACCTGCTGGACCTGGCGCCGAAGGACCTCGAGAAGGTCATCTACTTCGCGGCGTACATGATCACGTACGTCGACGAGGAGCGCCGTCAGCGCGACCTGCCCTCCCTGGAGGCGCACGTCTCGGTCGAGCGTCAGCAGATCGAGAACCGCCGCGACGCCGACCTCGAGGCCCGCGCCAAGAAGCTCGAGTCGGACCTGGCCGAGCTGGAGGCCGAGGGCGCCAAGGCCGACGTGCGCCGCAAGGTGCGCGAGGGTGCCGAGCGCGAGATGAAGCAGCTGCGCGACCGCGCGCAGCGCGAGATCGACCGCCTCGACGAGGTGTGGAACCGGTTCAAGAACCTCAAGGTCCAGGACCTCGAGGGCGACGAGCTGCTCTACCGCGAGCTGCGCGACCGCTTCGGCACCTACTTCGACGGCTCGATGGGCGCCGCCGCGCTGCAGAAGCGCCTGGAGTCCTTCGACCTCGAGGAGGAGGCCGAGAAGCTCCGCGAGATCATCCGCACCGGCAAGGGCCAGAAGAAGACCCGCGCCCTGAAGCGGCTGAAGGTCGTCTCCGCGTTCCTGCAGACCTCCAACAGCCCCAAGGGCATGGTCCTGGACTGCGTCCCGGTCATCCCGCCGGACCTGCGTCCGATGGTGCAGCTGGACGGTGGCCGCTTCGCGACCTCCGACCTGAACGACCTGTACCGCCGTGTGATCAACCGCAACAACCGCCTGAAGCGGCTTCTCGACCTCGGCGCGCCCGAGATCATCGTGAACAACGAGAAGCGCATGCTCCAGGAGGCCGTCGACGCGCTCTTCGACAACGGCCGTCGTGGCCGCCCGGTCACGGGCCCCGGCAACCGTCCGCTGAAGTCGCTGTCGGACATGCTGAAGGGTAAGCAGGGTCGCTTCCGTCAGAACCTGCTCGGCAAGCGTGTCGACTACTCGGCGCGTTCCGTCATCGTCGTCGGCCCGCAGCTGAAGCTGCACCAGTGCGGTCTGCCCAAGGCGATGGCGCTGGAGCTGTTCAAGCCGTTCGTGATGAAGCGCCTGGTCGACCTGAACCACGCGCAGAACATCAAGAGCGCCAAGCGCATGGTGGAGCGCGGCCGCACGGTCGTGTACGACGTCCTCGAAGAGGTCATCGCCGAGCACCCGGTGCTGCTGAACCGTGCTCCCACCCTGCACCGCCTCGGCATCCAGGCCTTCGAGCCGCAGCTGGTCGAGGGCAAGGCCATCCAGATCCACCCGCTCGTGTGCACCGCGTTCAACGCGGACTTCGACGGTGACCAGATGGCCGTGCACCTGCCGCTGTCCGCGGAGGCGCAGGCCGAGGCCCGCATCCTGATGCTGTCCTCGAACAACATCCTCAAGCCGGCCGACGGCCGTCCGGTGACGATGCCGACCCAGGACATGGTCCTCGGTCTGTTCTTCCTCACCACCGACGGCGAGCTGCGTGACACCAAGGGCGAGGGCCGCGCGTTCGGCTCCACGGCCGAGGCGATCATGGCGTTCGACGCCGGTGAGCTGGCGCTGCAGTCGCAGGTCGACATCCGCTTCCCGGTGGGCACCATCCCGCCGCGGGGCTGGACGCCGCCGGCCCGCGAGGAGGGCGAGCCCGAGTGGCAGCAGGGTGACTCTTTCCGCCTGCGCACCACCCTGGGCCGCGCGCTCTTCAACGAGCTGCTGCCCGAGGACTACCCGTTCGTCGACTACTCGGTGGGCAAGAAGCAGCTCTCCGAGATCGTCAACGACCTGGCCGAGCGCTACCCCAAGGTCATCGTGGCGGCGACGCTCGACAACCTGAAGGCGGCCGGCTTCTACTGGGCGACCCGTTCCGGTGTCACCGTGGCCATCTCCGACGTCGTCGTTCCCGAGGCGAAGAAGGAGATCGTCCGCGGCTACGAGGCGCAGGACGAGAAGGTCCAGAAGCAGTACGAGCGCGGTCTGATCACCAAGGAAGAGCGCACGCAGGAGCTCATCGCGATCTGGACCAAGGCGACCAACGAGGTCGCCGAGGCGATGAACGAGAACTTCCCCAAGACGAACCCCATCTTCATGATGGTTGACTCGGGTGCCCGAGGAAACATGATGCAGATGCGGCAGATCGCCGGTATGCGTGGTCTGGTGTCGAACGCGAAGAACGAGACCATCCCGCGTCCGATCAAGGCGTCGTTCCGTGAGGGTCTGTCCGTGCTGGAGTACTTCATCTCCACGCACGGTGCCCGTAAGGGTCTGGCGGACACCGCTCTGCGTACCGCCGACTCGGGTTACCTCACCCGTCGTCTGGTCGACGTCTCGCAGGACGTCATCATCCGCGAGGAGGACTGCGGCACCGAGCGCGGTCTGCGGCTGCGGATCGCCGAGCGCGGCGCCGACGGCGTGCTGCGCAAGGCGGAGAACGTCGAGACGTCCGTGTACGCGCGCTGCCTCGCCGAGGACATCGTGGTCGACGGCCAGGTGCTGGCCCCGGCCGGCACCGACCTGGGTGACGTCCTCATCGAGGAACTGGTCTCCCGTGGCGTCGAGGAGGTCAAGACCCGCTCGGTCCTGACCTGCGAGTCCGCCGTCGGTACCTGCGCGATGTGCTACGGCCGTTCGCTCGCCACCGGCAAGCTGGTCGACATCGGTGAGGCGGTCGGCATCATCGCCGCCCAGTCCATCGGTGAGCCCGGTACCCAGCTGACGATGCGTACCTTCCACACCGGTGGTGTGGCCGGTGACGACATCACCCAGGGTCTGCCGCGTGTCGTCGAGCTCTTCGAGGCCCGTACCCCGAAGGGTGTCGCCCCGATCTCCGAGGCGTCCGGTCGCGTCCGCATCGAGGAGACCGAGAAGACCAAGAAGATCGTCGTCACCCCGGACGACGGCAGCGACGAGACGGCGTACCCGATCTCGAAGCGTGCCAAGGTCCTGGTCCGCGAGGGCGACCACGTCGAGGTGGGCCAGCAGCTCACCGTGGGTGCCACCAACCCGCACGACGTGCTGCGCATCCTGGGTCAGCGTGCCGTCCAGGTCCACCTGGTCGGCGAGGTCCAGAAGGTGTACAACTCGCAGGGCGTGTCGATCCACGACAAGCACATCGAGATCATCATCCGGCAGATGCTGCGCCGCGTGACGATCATCGAGTCCGGCGACGCCGAGCTGCTGCCCGGCGAGCTGGTCGAGCGCTCCCGCTTCGAGCAGGAGAACCGTCGTGTGGTCCAGGAGGGCGGTCACCCGGCCTCCGGTCGTCCGCAGCTGATGGGTATCACCAAGGCCTCGCTGGCGACGGAATCCTGGCTGTCGGCCGCCTCCTTCCAGGAGACGACCCGAGTCCTGACGGACGCGGCGATCAACGCCAAGTCCGACAGCCTCATCGGCCTCAAGGAGAACGTCATCATCGGTAAGCTCATCCCGGCCGGTACGGGTCTGTCCCGCTACCGCAACATCCGGGTCGAGCCGACCGAGGAGGCCAAGGCCGCGATGTACTCGGCCGTCGGCTACGACGACATCGACTACTCGCCGTTCGGCACCGGCTCCGGCCAGGCCGTCCCGCTGGAGGACTACGACTACGGTCCGTACAACCAGTAAGCGAGCAGCATGAAGGGCGGCCACTCCGTTACGGGGTGGCCGCCCTTCGGCGTGTCCGGGTTCAGTGCCTCTGCGGGGCGAGGTACGGCTGGAGGTGGTGCAGCCGGGTGTGGTGGTCCGGGTGCGAGGCGAGCAGCTTGGCCAGCCGGCCCTGGGTGACCGGGACACCGCCGTTGCGGGCGGCGAGCGCGGCTTGGACCTGCTGCTCCTGGTAGTGCGTCTTCTCCAGCACCGCCGCCAGCATGGGTGCGAAGCCGAGGGCCGCCGCGTGCTGGTCGGCGCGGAGCTCGGCCTGCCGGCCGACGGCGGCGAGCGCGTAGGGCATGGTGAGGACCAGGAGCGGCAGCCCGTACAGGAAGGTGATCGTGGCGAAGGCGACGATGCCGACGATGAAGATGAAGATCAGGGCGCCCAGGCAGGAGAAGGCGCGCAAGATCTTGAACATCACGCCGGTCACGCCCCGCAGCACCCGCCAGACGATCCGGCCCGGCAGCGCGTACCAGTAGCCGAGCAGTCCGGCCCAGGCGTGGCCGCCGACGTGGTGGCCGAGTTCGTGCGCCATGACGGCGGCGAGTTCGCCGTTGGGCAACGCGTTCATGGCGAACCGGGTGACCCCGACGATGTGCCCGGCCGCGGCGACCGCGTTCAGATGGTCGCTGTCCTCCACCCAGAGCTCATACGTACGGCCGTCCACCCCGGCCCGTGCCGTGACCTCCCGCCAGACGGGTTCGAGTTTGGCTTGTTCTTGCGGAGTGGGGTTGCGCAGTCTTAGCACGTAGCGCGCGAGGGCGCGTTCGGTGGGGCGGTGGAAGACGAGTGCGCCGGTGGCGAGCCAGGCCGGCACCAGGAGGAAACCGAGGTCGCCGAAGAACAGCGAGACCAGGCCGACGACGATGAGGCTGCTCAGGAAGTTCGGCAGGTAGAGCAGCAGCCTGCCGACGGCCGTGACGTCGGTGCGCCGCTGCTGGGCGGCGATGTGGATGCGGCCGTGGTCGGTGCTGATGTGGTGCGGATGCCGTGGATCGTGCGCGTCCATGCCGGCCGGTCCTCCGCCCGGCGCCAGGGGCGG